>NZ_BAAILP010000078.1:11308-31158 GCF_054589055.1 Novosphingobium sp. 11B
ACGGCATCGGCGTCAGGACCTTGCGAAAATACACCACTCGCTCGGTTTCCTCGAATTTCAGCGCTGCGTGCATCGCATGCGACACGGTGTTGTCCAACATGGCATCCGAGGCGAGTTCAGCGCAGCCCATGCTGCGAGCCCATGCTTCCACGGCGCCCACCAAGCCGCGCCCGATGCCTTGTCGCCGGCATTCTTCCTCGACGTATAGCCCTTCAAGGAAAGCGATCGGTGAAGTTTCGCAGCCGTTGACGTAATCGACGCGTAGCGCGGCTTCCGCAAATCCGACAAGCGCGCCGTGCTTATCGCGCGCCAGGAAGCCAATGAAAGGCTGCGGCTCCGCCATTAGCTGAACCACGTCTTCCTGGTGCTCTGCTTCCGAGCCATCTGGCCAGAGCGACGTGCGCAGAGCCGACCATTCAAGAAGATCAGCGTTGCTGCCCACTGTTATCCGTACGATCATGCCGCTCGGCCTCGGAAGCTGGTCAAGGAAATCATGCATGGTGGCGGCGCCGGCGCTCGGCTCGGTGCCGCCACCGTATTGTATCAGCCGTTGAGCTTGTCCTTGACCGCCTTGGCGACCGTGAAGGTCAGCTTCTTCGAAGCCTTGATGGTCATTGCCTCGCCGGTAGCGGGGTTGCGGCCTTCACGCTCAGGGCTGTCCTTGACCTTGAACTTGCCAAAGCCGTTGAGCGAGACTTCCTCACCCTTGGCCGCCGCGCTGCCGATGGCCTCAAAGACGGCGTCGACAATCTTACGGGCGTCGGCTTTCGTAATGCCGTGATCGTTGGCGATGGCGTCGGCGAGATCGCTGTTGTTCATGAGAAGTTCGTCCTGTCGATGTCTATGGTTCGCAAAGCTACGTTTTTTTCGAGCTTCGCGGCCTTCCACCATGGAACAGCCGAAACCGCGTTCAAAGTCGCATACTCACGCTGAACGCGCCTTGAGGCCGCTTTGTCCACAGCCTGTGGATATGTGAAACGCATCCGGTGCCCGAATTACCCGGATAACATCGCGCGCGGAACCATTCTCGGCCGGTCTCTTGCATAACGCACACAAGGAGGATTCCCATGTTTGGCAAGGTCATCAGCGCAATCGCAGGAAACAAGGCCGCAAAGCACGTCCAGGGGTGAGCGGCACTGGAGGAACTTTGCTCGGCTTTGCAGCGCCGATGGTGATACGCCGCCTCGGCCCCCTTGGCCTCATCACCGCAGTCGCAGGCGGGCACGTTTACAAGCGCTACACCGACCGGCGGGCAGCTGAACAGCAAAAAGTCGCGCGGCCCAGCGGATTTGCAGAGCCCACGCGGAAACAGGCTTGATCCTATCCTGCAGCCGCAATCCGCCCGCTGCGAGCGTGTTGCGGGCAGGCTAAGGCGCGGGACGTTAGGATCGACCGTGCTCTGATCCACGTGGTTGTGGCTGAGCAGCTTATGAGTGCCGGGCACGGGGCCCGGCGCTCAGCCAGTGAACACGCTCTCGCCGAACAATACCGCGTCACACAACTGCGCGCGAACCGCGAGGAAACCCGCCCATCAACAGCCCCCGAGCGCGTCCCCTTCCTTGAGGACACTACTGAGCACAACGGTTTACCTGAAATTTCTTTTTCTTTCTCAACCCGTTGCTTAGCGGCCTCCTCCCTCGTTTGCATGGCCCGACACCTTGACGCAGCGGCGGCCAGAATGAAACATATAGCGAACACATGAGTCGCTGTTGACCAATAATCCTGCAAACCGCCCTTCCCTCCCGGCTGCCTGCCGAGCACCTTGCCGCACTACGCGCCCAGATCGCGCAGGTGCAGGCAGCGCGCGGCCCGGTGCTGCCGTTCGGCCTGCCGCAAATCGACACGCGCCTCGCCAGCGGCGGCCTTGATGGCGCTGCGCTTCACGAGATCGCCGGCGCCAGCGCCAGCTGGAGCGACGATGCTGCCGCCACCCTGATTGCTGCGGGCCTCGCCGCGCGCTTTGCTGCCGATCAGGGCATGACCGTGCTGTGGGCGCTTAGCCGCATCGACCTGTATGCTCCGGGCTTCGAACAGGTCGGGCTCGGCCCGGCAAGGTGCTCAATCCCCAGGGCAGAAAGGATTCCGAAGTCCTTGCACTAGCCGAAGATGCTTTGCGCGACGGATCGCTGGCCTGCGTCATCGCCGAGGTCAAAGCCGCCGACCAGACCGTCACCCGGCGCCTGCAGCTGGCTGCGTCCGATGCGCGAACCCCGATGCTTCTCTACCGGCGGCATCGTTCGCGCGAGCGCAGCCCGCTGGCTCAGCCCTCCGCTGCAATGACGCGCTGGAGCATCGCAGCGGCGCCTTCCACCGCGCTACCCCATGCCGGCATCGGCCGAAGAACAGGCCGAGGACCGGCTTGGACTGGTCAGCGGCCGTCACCGCGTCGAGTTCGGTTGCGTTGCGGACAACGAGATAGCCACGCGACTGTGCCTGCTGGCACAGGGTCTTACCCTTAAATTTCCCAGCGGCAGCGGTCCCCGCGAAGGTCGCAGCGCAGCCACCCAGAACAACATCCGCCCGCGCTTCGAGCAAATGTTCGGCGATCGATCCGCTTCCACCCTTCTCGAGGGCATTGGCCGGGCACTGCTTCGTCGTTGCGACTGGGCCATAGCATTTGCGATACGTCACGCTGGCGAGCTGCGCCGCAGGCGTGGGGGAGCGGGCACACTAAATCACGGGCATTGAGCGCCCATGCTGGTCGCGCGATACGGCGGTCGCGATGGAGATATCGCCAACCACGTTGACCATGGTACGGAACATGTCGAGCAGCCGGTCCACGCCGACCACCAAGCCAATCCCCTCGGGCGGCAGGCCGGTGATCGCGAGAACGGCGGCAACGGTGGGAAGCGATCCGGCGGGGACCCCAATCGTACCCATTCCCGCCAGCGCGGCCACCACCAGCACCACGCCCTGCTTGCCGAGCGAGAGGTCCATTCCGAAGAACTGGGCGATGAACAGCACGGTCACAGCGGTGTAGATCGCGGTGCCGCCCTGATTCGCGATGGTGCCGATGCCGAGGACGAGGCGCGCCGCGCGGGGCGGCAGGTGCAGGTCGAATTCGGCAGCCTTCAGCGCGCTGGGCAGAGTGGCGTTGGACGAAGAAGTGCAGAAGGCGATGACTGCCGGCTCCTGCACTCCGCGCAGGAACGCCGCCGGGGTCACCCCGCCGCGCATCCACACGACCGCGAAGAAGGTCAGCATCACCTGCAGCATCAGCGCCGCCACCACCACGCCGACATAGGCGCTGAGGTAGAGCAGCAGGTGCCAGCCGAACACCAGTGTCAGGTCGAACATGAAGGCGGCGACCGCGACCGGCGCCAGCCGTGCGACATAGCCGAGTACATGCATTCCAGCATCGAACACCCGCTCACTGGTGGCGAGCACGTGGCCGCTGCGGCGGGTGCGCAAGAAAGTCAGGGTCATGCCGACGAGCACCGAGGCGAAGATGACGATCATGATCGGCCGTTCCACGGCGGCGTAGGAGAACAGCGCGCCGAAGCCTCTCGGCGGTGCGGAAGAGTGACCTGCCGCGAGGAGTTGCTGGCCGATCTCGGCTGGCACCACGTCGCCAGGGCGGAACAGGTTGACCATGGCCAGCCCGATCAGCGCCGCCGCGACCGAGGCCGCCAGCATGTGCGCCAGCGTGGAGAGCAGCAGTCGCCGCATTCCCGCCATGTTGCGCACCCGCGCGATGCCGCTGACGATGGCCGACACCAGCAGCGGCACGATCAGCAGGAACAGCGCGAAGAGGAACGCCTGCTCCACCGGCTTCACCACCCAGCGCATCAGCAGCATGGTCGCGGGGGAGTCGCTGGCGAACAGCCCGGCCAGCGTGCCGCCGCCCATGCCGAGCAGGAAACCCGCCAGCAGCCGCACCTGCAGATGAGGGCGCAGACGCCTGCGCGCATGGCCGGCGGAAGGGGGGAGAGGCGGGGGGGCAGTCTCGATCATCGCAGTGACCGAACGAAAGGATTTGCGGACATCGGTGATCCTGTTGCCGTGCCCGAAGGCGCCTGGCTCATGATGAGGGTTCTGCCGCGAGAACCCTGTCAGCAAGCTGTCGCGAGCGCGAATTGTTGCGCCTCCGATTGGGCTTGGGTGATGTGCTCGTCGTTCCGGTCGTCAGGGCTCGGCGGCGCGGCGAAGTCGATGCTGGCGAGCACGCCGCGACCATCCGTGCCGGGCTCCAGCCGGACTTCTGCGCCCATGCGTTCGGCTAGCGCGCGGACGATCGACAAACCGAGGCCGCTGCCGCCAGCATCGCTTTCGCTGCGGGCGCGGTAGAAGCGTTCGAACACCCGTTCGCGGTCCTGCGGGGCGATGCCAGGGCCGTCGTCCTCCACTTCGATGCACGCACGTCCGGCGCGGTGCAGCACCCGCACGGTGACGGTGCCGCCGGGGCGGTTGTAGCGCACCGCGTTGTCGAACAGGTTGCCGATCATCTCGGCGGCCAGGATCGGGTGGCCGCTGGCGAGAACGGGGCCGTGATCCGGCGCCTCGAAACCGATGTCGAGGCCGTCCGAGCCCGGCTGGTCGATGCGCGAGGCCACGAGGTCGGCGGCGACGGCAGCAAGGTCGAAAGTGGCGTCCTCGGCTATGCCCTGCTCCTCGGTCCGGGCGAGGGCGATCAGTTGCAGCAGCAGCCGTTCGAGCGAGAGCACCGCGTTGCCGATGTCTTCCAGCGCCGCCGCGCCGCGTGGGGAGGCGGGGCCGTAGCGCTCCAGCACGTCGAGATGGACGCGCACCACGGCGAGCGGCGTGCGCATCTGGTGCGAGGCATTGGCGGTGAACTGCTTGAGCGAATCCACCGCGCGCTCGGTGCGGGCGAGCAGGGCATTGAACGACCCGGCCAGCAGCCGCGCCTCGCGCGGGGCGTCCTCCTCCAGCGCGAGGCGGAACTGCGGCGGCGGCTCGCGGCGGGCGGTCTCGATCTGCCCGGTGAGTGAGGCGAAGGGCCTGAGGCCCCAGGTGATGGCCCAGTAGAACAGCAGCACCGCCGTCATCGCGATCAGCACGCCCGCGCCCAGCACGCGCAGGAAGTAGGTCTGCTGGTAGGCCCAGCGATCATCCACGAAGTCGGCCACCTGCACCACCACCGCGTGGCCGTTGCGGTGGAGACGGCGGATCTCGGTGGCGATGCGCACCGGCTTGCCGCCCAGCGTGCTGTCGCGCAAGTACCCGGGCTGGATCACGCCGTCGGCATCGCGCGGGTCAACGTAGCCGCCGGTCAGCGGAGTATTGCGGTAGGTGCGCGGGAAGCTGGCGGCGGGCAGGCGCTGCGTGGTGCGGCCGGTGCGCGTGTCGTACAGCGGCGGCGGGACGAGGCCGCGCTCGCCCGCGATCAGCTCCGTGCCGTCCCAGATGCTGTAGTGCGTGACGGGCGCGGAGCGGCGCTGGAGCAGATGGACGGCCAGCGGCAGCACCTTGTCGCGCACGGCGTCCTCGGTATCGGCGGCGCGGCTGAGCAGACGCACCGAACCGACGAGGATGCGGTCGGAGGTCGCCGCGCCGGAGCGCTGGATCATCCAGCACGTAATGCCGCCGAAGGTCACCGCCAGCGCCAGCAGCGGCACCATCACCGCAGCGGTCAGGCGCGATCGCAGAGAGGCCATCAGGTCTCCAGCATGTAGCCGAGGCCCCGGATGGTGCGGATCGTCGGCCCATCCGGCATCAGCTTGCGGCGCAGGCGGCCGACGTAGACCTCCAGCGCATTAGGGGCGACGGCGTCGGCGAAGTTGAACACCTCGGAATTGAGGCGCTGCTTGGTCACGACTTTGCCGGGTCGGCCCATCAGCGTCTCCAGCACCGCCATTTCCCGGCGCCGCAAGTCGAGCACCGAGCGCTTGAGTTCGACGACGCGGGTGGAGCGATCGAGGCTGAGGTCGCCGACGCGCAGCACCGGGTCGGCAGTACCCTGGCTGCGCCGGATCAGCGCGCGCAGCCGCGATTCCAGCTCGCGCGGGTGGAAGGGCTTGGAGAGGTAGTCGTCGCCCCCCCGGTCGAGCCCGGCGATACGGTCGGACACCGCATCGCGCGCGGTCAGGATCAGCACCGGCGTCGAGTCGCCGCCCCTGCGCAGCGTTTGGAGAACTTCCAGCCCGTCGATGTCCGGCAGCCCGAGATCGAGGATCACGGCATTGTAGGTTTCGGCGGCGAGAACGTCGAGCGCCTCCTCGCCGCTCCCGACGACGTCGACGACGAAGCCGCCCGCGCTCATCGAGGCTTCCATGCCGCGCGCCAAGCGCTCGTCGTCTTCCACGATCAGTATCCGCAACAACTCACTCCCTCACACGAGTTGCGGCATCCTCTTGTCCCTGTTCGGGCACTTTTCAGACGCCGTGAGGTGCCTTTGAGTGCCTTTGTGAATCGTTGAGTGCCGGCCCTGTCCCGGCGCAATTTCATGCCGTTTGATTCGGCAGTCTGTGAATGGAACCTGTCATCAACCTGTCGCGCCGGGCAAGATTCTTTTTGGAAAAGGGCGTGGCAGTGACAGCTTCGTGACAGGTGAAGGCCCGCAGCTTTCGTGTGTCGGGAGGGGAAACCTCGACAACGAACCGGGTCCAATCCGCAGCGCGCAGGAGATCGCCAAGGCATCGGCGGCATCGCGGGCGGAGCATGGGCCGGCTGCAACAGGGGGCAATCATGGCCACTCAATACGGTCGCGCTGCATTCTTGATTTCCGTATCCTTGTTCGCTCTGCCGCTGGGGGCGCAAGCGCAGGAAACGGCTCCGCAACAGGCGGTTAGCGAGGGCGTCGGCGACATCGTCGTCACCGCCCTGCGCCGCGCCACCCGCGTCCAGGACACCCCTGTCGCGATCACCGCGCTGTCGGAGAAGTCCCTCCAGAACCTCGGCGCCACGGGCATCGCCGACGTCGTGCGGCAGGTGCCGGGGCTCAACCTGATCGCCGGTGAATCGGGCCGCACCCGCATCTCCATTCGCGGTATCCAGACAGCGGGCGAAAGCACCGTAGGCCTGTACTACGGCGAGACGCCGCTGACGGGTCCGTCGGGCACCAGCTCCGATCCTTCGGGCGTGACGCCCAACCTCAACCTCTTCGATGTCGAGCGAGTGGAAGTTCTGCGCGGGCCGCAGGGCACGCTTTACGGCTCGGGCTCGATGGGGGGCACCCTGCGCGTGATCTTCAAGAAGCCGGACCTCACCAAGTACGAGGGCGCGACCGAATTCGGCGGAGAGGCGGTGGAGCACGGCGAGTTCGGCTATTCGCTGAAAGGTGCGGTCAACGTGCCGATCATTTCCGACATGCTTGCCGCGCGCCTGGTGCTCTATCGCCAGCAGAACCCCGGCTATGTCGATGATCCGACGATCGGCAAGGAGGACCTCAACCGCTCGACGCTCGAAGGCGCGCGTTTCCAGCTGGGTTTCCAGCCGACTGATACGCTCAGCATGAACTTCATGACGATCGTGCAGACCCAGAAATTCGACGGCACCTCGCAGTGGGCGCCTTCGGTGGGAGAGTTCGTGTCCGAGCAGAAAGTCGCCTCGCCGGCCTACGACAAGCTGCAGCTCTATGCGCTGGAGACGAAGTGGGAGACCGGCATCGGCACGCTGGCGCTGAACAATTCGTACTACCGCTGGGACGTGCGGCAGACCAACGACAACTCGGACAACTACGCCAGCATCGCGGCGTCCAATCGCTATTGCGGGCTATTCCAGAATACCTACGGCGGCTCGCTGCTGCAGGGCACGAGCGCCGGAGCGACGACCAGTTCGAGCACCTGCGCGACCGGCGCGGGGGGGCTGACCTCCGCGCAGTTGCGGGCGGATTACCAGAACTGGGCCGCAGGGCAGCAGCCGATCGGCAACTACCAGCCGCGCTTCGTGCGCAACTACGTCAACGAACTTCGCCTCAGCTCGAACGGCAAGGGGCCGCTGACCTACACCTTCGGCCTGTTCCGCGAGGACCGCGACGACCGCGTCGATACGCTCGTCTTCGCGGGCATTCCCGCCACTGGCGAGCCGCAGCAGCCGACCGTCGATCTCGGCTCGCGCTATGTCACCGACGTGGTCAAGCAGACCGCGGTATACGGCGAGATCAGCTATCATCTCTTCGAGCCGCTGACGCTGACGGCGGGCCTGCGCTACTACGACTACAAGAAGACCGTGGGCGGCGAGAACCTGGGCTACAACTACTTCAACGGGCAGGTTCCCAGCGCCTATGCCGAGGTGTCCGCCAATGCGAACGGGCTGATCCAGAAGTACAATCTGGACCTCAAGATCACCCCGGACGTGATGTTCTACGCCACTGCATCGCAGGGCTTCCGCCCCGGCGGCGCGAACCTGACGCCGGGTATTCCGGAATCGGCGCAGACTTACGCGGCGGACTCGCTGTGGAACTACGAGGCGGGCTTCAAGACGCAGTGGTTCGACCGCAAGCTGACCTTCAACATCGACGCCTATCGCATCGACTGGAACAACCTGCAGACCTCGGTTCGCGCGACGTACGGCAACTTCTCGTATATCGGCAACGTCGGCTCGGCGCGGATCGAGGGCGTCGAGGTCGAGGCCAGCGCGGCGCCGGTTTCGGGGCTCAACCTCAACGCGAGCTTCCATTACGTGAAGCCGCGCCTGACCGCCGATCAGGTCAGCGCCGAGGTCACGGCATCGGGCCTCAAGGGCGACATCCTGCCGCTGATTCCGCGCACTACCGCGAGCGCCGGGGCCGAATACACCTTCCCGGCCTTCAACGACTTCGAGGGGCTTCTGCGCGCGGACTGGACCTACACCGGCGAGATGACCTCGCAGATCCGGCCGACCAACAGCCTCTACCGCGAGTTCGGCAAGTACTCGATGGTGAACCTGCGCGCCGGTGTGCAGAACGACCGGATGGGCGTGTTCCTCTACGTGCGCAACCTGTTCAACAAGATCGGCGTGAACTCGATCTCGAGCGCTGCGGGCGTGCCGGACTACTGGGCGACGACCGCCCCGCGCACGCTGGGCGCGACGATCTACAGCAACTTCTAAGTTCGTTTCGAGTACAGGGGATTTGACGATGCGTATCACACTGCTGGCCGCAACCGCCGCGATCGCGCTCGCCGCTCCGGCGGCGCAGGCTGCCACGGTAGAGGACAAGGCCGCTGCCACGCTGCTGGGCGGGGCAAAGTTCGCCAAGGCCAAGGCGTCGCTCAAGGGCGATTACGACAAGATCATCCAAGACATCATCACCCTGACCGAGATCGAGGCGCCGCCGTTCAAGGAAGACGCACGTGGCGCCGCCTACATGGCGATGCTTAAGGCCGAAGGGCTCACCGACGTCGAGCGCGACGAGGTCGGCAACGTCATGGGGCTACGCAAGGGCACCGGAGGCGGTCCGCTGATCGTCGTCACCGCGCACCTCGACACGGTGTTCCCCGGCGGCACCAATGTGAAGGTGCGGCGCGAGGGCAACGGGCTCTACGCGCCCGGCATCGGCGACGATACCTCCAGCCTGCCGGTGCTGCTCGCTTTCATCCGCGCGATGAACCGGGCGGGCTACACCACCAAGGCCGACATCCTGTTCATGGGCAATGTCGGCGAGGAAGGCCCCGGCGACCTGCGCGGTTCGCGCTACCTGTTCCAGAAGGGCAAGTACAAGGACGCGATCAAGTACTTTATCTCGTTCGAGCCGGGGCAGCCGGGGCGCATCACCAATGCCGGCACCGGATCGCGCCGCTACAAGGTGACGTTCAACGGGCCGGGTGGCCACTCGATGGGTGACTTCGGCATCGTCAGCCCGGCCTTCGCGATGGCCAATGCGATGGTCGAATTCGGCAAGATCAAGGCCCCTGCGGAGCCGAAGACGGTCTACAACGTCGGCATTCTGGAGGGCGGCACTTCGGTGAACTCGATCCCCTTCGCCACCGCCATGACCATCGACATGCGCTCCAACGGCAAGCCCGAACTGGACGCGGAGGAGAAGCAGTTCCTCGCCCTGCTGCAGCCTGCGGTGGATGCGGAGAACGCCGCGCGCTCCACCGCCAAGGGCAAGATCTCCTACGACGCCAAGCTGATCGGCGACCGCCCGGTCGGCACCACGCCGCTCGATGCGCGCATCATCAAGATCGCCACTGCCGTCGCCAAGGGATCGGGCGTGACGCCGAAGTACGGCGCCGGGTCCACCGACAGCAACATCCCGATGAGCATGGGCGTCGAGGCCGTCACCCTCGGCTCCGGGTTCGACACCTTCCGTGCGCACTCGCTGGAAGAGGGCATGAAGATGAACCCGCCCGAGGACCTCAAGAACATGGCGGTCGGCCTGGCAACGGTCCTGACCCTCGCCGAAGCACGCTGACCCATCCTGACGGGGCGGGCCTCTCCAGCGGTCCGCCCCGGCTTTTTACCGTCTCTCATCCCACCGCCGGTCCGTTCCGCGCCGCGAAGGAGTAACGCCATGTCCCGTCGCAATCTTCTGCTTGCCGCCACGTGTCTTTCGTTCCCGCTCAGCACGCCGGTTCTGGCCCAGGACGCGCCCGCGACCAGCGCTGCGATCACCGCGCCCGAGAAGATCGTCGGCGGCAAGGTCGGCGCCGACTACTTCCTCGCCGACTACACGAAGATTTCCGAGTGGCTGATGCAGGTCGTCAAGGAGAGCGACCGCATCAAGGTCGTCTCCATCGGCAAGACCGCCGAGGGGCGCGAGCAGTACATGGCGATCGTCTCCTCGCCCGATAACATCCGCAATCTGGAGAAATACCGCCGGATTTCGCAGCAGCTGGCGCTGGCCAAGGGCCTCGACGACGATGCCGCCAAGGCGCTCGCCGCCGAGGGCAAGGCGATGGTGTGGATGGACGCCGGGCTCCACGCCAGCGAGATCGTCAACGCGCAGAGCCACGTCCAGATCATCCATGAGATGCTGACGCGCAATGATCCCGAGACCCTGCGCCTGCTGGGTGACGACATCATGCTGTTCGTCTTCGCCAATCCGGACGGGCTGGAACTCGTCGCCGACTGGTACATGGCCGATCCGCACAAGCTGACAACGGACTCGATCCCGGTGCTCTACCAGAAGTACATCGGCCACGATAACAACCGCGACAGCTTCGCCTCGACCCAGCCCGAGACGACCAACATGAACCGCGCCGGATACCGCGAGTGGTTCCCGCAGATCCTCTACAACCAGCACCAGACCGGGCCGCTGGGCGCGGTGGTGTTCATTCCGCCGTTCCGCGACCCCTACAACTTCAACAACGAGCCGCTGGTCATCAACCAGACCGACGTGGTCGGCCAGATGATGCATGCGCGGCTGGTGGCTAAGGGCATGGGCGGCTCGGCGATGCGCTCGGCCGCGCCTTATTCGACATGGTTCAACGGCGGCATCCGCACGATCGGGTACTTCCACAACCAGATCGGCATTCTGACCGAGATCATCGGCAATCCCACCCCGCTCAAGATCCCGTTCGTGCCGGAAAACCAGCTCCCCCGGCAGGACGAGGTACTGCCGATCGCGCCGCAGGAATGGCACTTCCAGCAGTCGCTCGACTACGTGAAGGAGATGGACCGGGCGATCCTCGATTACGCCTCGCGCTACCGCGAGACGATCCAGTACAACCGCTATGTCATGGGCCGCAACCAGATCGCCAAGGGTAGCACCGACAGCTGGGTGGTGACGCCCAAGCGGATCGAGGCGGCGAAGGACGCGGCGAAGACCATGCCCAAGCCGGGGCCGGAGGAAACCGCAGGCACGTTCGGATGGGGCAACGAGAAGATCCTGCCCGCCAGCCTCTACAAGACCGTGCTCAACGCGCCCGAGAAGCGCGCGCCGCGTGCCTACATCATCCCGGCCGACCGCCAGCAGGACATGCCGACGACGGTGCGCTTCCTCAACGCCCTCATCAAGACCGGGATCGAGGTGCAGCAGGCGCCGTCGGCCTTCACTTTCGAGGGCAAAAGCTACCCGGCGGGCAGCTACGTCGTGCGCAGCGACCAGGCGTTCCGCCCCCACGTGCTCGACATGTTCGAGCCGCAGGACCACCCGCAGGACTTCGCCTATGAGGGTGGGCCGCCGATCAAGCCCTACGACGTCACCGGCTATACGCTGGCGCTGCAGATGAACGTCGCCTTCGACCGCGTGCTCGACGCGCCGCCGCCTGGGTTCCCGCTGGTCGCCGACGAGATCGCCGCGCCGCCGCCGGGCCGCGTGCTGGGTTCGGGCGGGGCAGGCTGGATCGTCGATCACGGCGTCAACAACAGCTACACGCTGACCAACCGCTTGCTGAAGGCGGGCCTGCCGGTGTTCTGGATGAAGCAGGGCCTGACCATGGACGGCAAGGCGCTCGCCCCCGGGGCGGTGTGGATACCCGCCTCGGCCAAGGCGAAGGCGATCGTCGATGCCGCCGTCGCGCCGCTCGGCCTCGATGCCCATGCCGTCGCGGCGAAGCCTGCGGGCGAGACGGTCGCGGTCAAGCCGGTGAAGATCGGCCTTGTCGATGTCTATGGCGGCTCGATGGCCTCTGGCTGGACGCGCTGGATCTTCGAGCAGTACGAGTTCCCCTACGAGCTGGTCTACCCGCAGGCGCTCGACAAGGGCGGGCTCAAGGCCAAGTACGACGTCCTCGTCTTCCAGAGCGACGTGCTCGGCCGCGAGGAAGGTCCTTCGCGCCCGCAGCCCGCTGCCGCCGACATTCCGGTCGCCTACCGCAAGATGCTGGGCAAGATCACGCCCGAGACGACCTTCCCGCAAGTCGCCGCCTTCACCAAGGCGGGCGGCACGGTCGTCGCGGTGGGCAACTCCACCCGCATCGGCGAGGCGCTGGGCCTGCCGGTCACCAACCTGCTCGCGCCCAAGGGGCCGGACGGCACCGTGAAGCGGGTTTCCTCCAACAGTTTCTACGTCCCCGGATCGATCCTGAGCGCGCAAGTCGACAGCAGCGATCCCCTGGCCTTCGGCGTCGCACCCACGGTCAACCTGTTCTACAACAACAACCCGGTCTTCCGCGCCGACGGGCCATCGGTGCGCAAGGTCAGCTGGTTCGACAAGGAGGACCCGCTCGTCTCCGGCTGGGGCTGGGGGCAGAAGCTGCTGAACGGCGGCGCGGGCATCGTCGAGGGCGGGCTCGGCAAGGGCCGCGTGTTCCTGATGGGGCCGGAAGTGACCCAGCGCGGACAGCCTTTCGCGACCTTCAAGTTCCTGTTCAACGGCGTGCTGCTCTCAAGCTCCAGCGAAACTCCTCCCGGCGACAGCTAGTGATACCGTTTTGCGCCTGGAACTGAACTGAGTTTTCCAGAGGCTTATGATACTAGCAGTCCAGTAAGCCGATCGCAGCTAGTCGGAATCAAAAATCAGCGGCTAAACGGCCGGGATCGGCCAGTCTAAGCTATCCAGAATGGGAGAGCTGCGTCTGCACCTGGGTATTGGAAAGGGCTGGCTGAGCGGCCGAGAATGATGACGTGGACGGCTCTCCAACCCTCCCGCAAGATGACCTGCGGATGAGCCGGAAGGAGAGCCACGCTGGGAACAGTCACGGCGATTGGTTTGGACCTAGCGATGAACGTGTTCCAGGTGCACGGTGTGGATGCCGATGGTGTAGCGGTATTGCGCCAGCGATTGACGCGCAGTCGCCTGCTGAAACCCAGTTATCGAACGCCTTGCGGGCGCACATCGCGGAGTTCGGCATCGTCACCCCGATCGGCAGGAATGGAATTGACCAGCTTCTCGATATCGTAGCTGATACAAATCATGCCAGACTGCCCGCAGAGGTGGGGACTTGCCTCGACATGCTGGCAGCCCAACTGCGCATTGTGAAAGAGCAGATCCTCGAAAATGATCGCCGGATCATGGCAAGTGCGCGAAAAACGGAAATCGGCCGGCGGCTGATGGAGATACCAGGCGTGGGGCCACTATTGGCAAGTGCGATCGTCGCGACTGTCCCAAATCCCTCGATCTTTCGCTCAGGCCGCGACCTAGCAGCGTGGATTGGTCTGGTACCTCGACAAAACTCCAGCCTAGGTAAGGAGCGCCTCGGTGGCATCACAAAGGCTGGACATCATTATTTGCGCCAGATGCTCATCGTCGGCGCCATCGCGGTCATTCGCTTTGCTGAGCGCCATAAGTCAAAGCGGCCTTGGCTCGTGCAGTTGCTTGCGCGAAAGAACGTGAAGGTTGCCGCCGTGGCGCTTGCCAACAACAATGCCCGCATGATCTGGGCGATGATGACCAACGGCGAACGGTATCGCGACCCGCAGATTGCATAGAATATAGCGCTCAGCGCTTACGATCTTGGGAAGGGCGGACAGGAGCTAATGCACAAAGTCGGTTGAAACCGCCGGATCGGGAAAACCCATGTTTCGACCCAGCACCTCGAGTGCGCGAGAATGGTCGGGACCCGAGCCGCGCTAATGGCATTATGGCCAGCGGTAATATGTGCCGCACCAATAGGCCCGACACATGGCCGCACCAACCAACGGCGCAAAGCTCAATATGCCACTTGCCAACGGAGAGCCGTCCACACAGCGTCGACTGCAGCAACGGCTTCTACACGCCTCATTCCGGGCGTTCCGCCAAATCGTTGAGCGCGCGGCGGGCATCTGCCTTGTTCGGCGCGATTTCCAGGGCGCGGCGATAATAGACACTTGCCTGTTCCCGGTCCCGATCGACGCCTGCTCCTGCATTGTAGGCACGGCCAAGGTTGAGGCACCCGTCGGCATCGTTCAGATCGCAGGATTTGCGGTACAGTTCGGTGGCCCTTCCTGCGTCCTTGCCAGCACCGTTTCCGTTCTGAACCAACGTGCCTAAATTGCCGCAGGCTGCGCCATCGTCCTGATCGCAGGCTCCGACATAAAGTGCGGCGGCGCGATGGGCGTTCTTGCGCACGCCCAGCCCCTGATCGTAAACCACACCAAGGTTGTAGCAGCCGCCGGCATCTTCGCCGTCACAGGCCTTTTCAAACAGTCGCCTGGCGCGCCGCTTGCTGGCCTTTACCCCCGCGCCCAGCGAATAGGCGGCGCCAAGGCTGGAGCAACTGGCAAAGTTATCGGCGTCACAGGCCGCCCTGAAATACCGGAACGCACGTGGGGCGTCCTTCGCGATGCCTTCGCCCTTCACCAGGGCAAGGCCAAAATTGCCGCAATCAGCAGGCCCGCCCAACTCACAGGCTTTCGCGAAAGCAGCGGTCGCCTGCTGGGCGTCCGCAGGGACGCCATTGCCGGTGTGGTAGGCTATGCCAAGGCTTGTGCAGCTGCTGCCATCGCCGCCTGCACAAGCCTTGGCATAGAATACCGCTGCACGCGCCGGATCCAGAGCCACGTGATCGCCTTGCGCGTACCGGGTGCCCAGTTCGGCACAGGAGCTTGCCACTTCGCCCGCACAAGCATCTTCAAGCTGCCTGATTTCGGCCGCATCATCATCAGAAGCGTGCTCCGATGCCGGTTCGGTCAGATCATACGGCCCCGCAGGGGCAGGCACAGTAGGATTCTCTGGCGGTGTAGACGCGATGGTATCCACTTCCCGCACGGAAAGCATTTCATGCAGATCATGGGCATCGGACGGCCTGTTGCCGTGTGCGATCAGTGC
Organism: Novosphingobium sp. 11B; assembly: GCF_054589055.1. Taxonomy (NCBI): domain Bacteria; kingdom Pseudomonadati; phylum Pseudomonadota; class Alphaproteobacteria; order Sphingomonadales; family Sphingomonadaceae; genus Novosphingobium; species Novosphingobium sp. 11B. The sequence continues at coordinate 26,820 of NZ_BAAILP010000078.1, forward strand.
CTCTGCAAACTCGATTTCGTCGATCGCAAGTGGGAAGAGATCATTTGCGACCCGGTGCGCTTCATCTCCGCAGGCAAAGCGCAGTTCCGCATCGCCCAAGCTGTCGGGCGGCACCGTTTCCATGGGGGACGTATGCGCGGCTCCCTTGTCGATCGGGCGTCCGGCCTCGTCGAAATACAGAATTTGCAAAGTTTGAATGCGGCGTTTGTCGCACAGCACGCGCCGGTGCGCTTTTACCGTGACTTCCGGTTCGCCGGGCCGGATTACTTGCATCGCCCAATAGCGCGCCTCGTCTCCGCGCCGCTCGACAGATTTCGCATCCACGAAAACGACACGGCCGGGGCCGCTGTTGATGTACCACCACTCTGATGCGGCCGCCGGAACCGCGCCCAGCATCAAGGTGGCTGGCACGGCTTTACAGAACCAAGACATGTACCGCATCCTTCTTACCATCCCGATCCGCCGCCACCGCCACCCCGCCGCCCGAAGACCCGTCGCCGGAGGAACCGCTGGAGCTGTCACTGCTACCGGAACTGCGGCTGGACGTGCTCGGTGATGTGGCGGCCGACGCTATCGTCCTATCCTTTATTCTGTTCGTGGCCGGCTGGTTGATCGTTATTCGCGGGCGGCACGGAAATGTCATCAAGCGCAGCCTTTGATATGGCGAGGGCTTTTCTTGCGGGGCCGGCGGAAGACGTGAGCGGATCAAGCGCCAACGCGTGCTCCAGCAGAGCGATGCCCCTAACGTCGTGAAGGTCGCGGCCGTTGCCGGTCTGATAGGCCCGGCCGAGCGTAAAGCAGCTTTCCGCCTCGGCCAGCGCACAGGCATCGTCGCGTGCTATGCCATCGCCTTCGAGCAGCCGGTTGCCGAGGCGCGAACAAGCGCCGGCGTCATTGTTCTGGCACATGACTTTCAGCTCGGCGACGGGATCGATCACCTCGACTTGTTGCGCCTGAGCCTGCCCGGCAGGCAAGCCAACTAAGACCACCGACAATGCGGCGGCGCGGATCATGGCGCGGTGCATGCCGGATCGGCGCAGACGAAAGGCATGTCGTCGGTATCCTTCGCGGCGAGGCTTGCGCGGAAGCGCAGGTTCCGGGGCGTGGCGTCCAGAACCGCAATTTCGATGTCGCGGATGCGGATTGTCTTCTGCGAAGCCGGGAAGCGCATCGTCTGCCCGCTGCTGGCGTGCGCGAGATCCCCGATGCTGTAACCGCGCAAGTCGAAGGCCAGCTCTCCTTCCTCGATCCCGAGATAAGCGATATCGTAGATCGTACCGCTTTCCATTGTATCGTAATCGCCGGCCTCGAGTATGCCCACGCCTTTGCCGTAGTCACGCGGCGGGACTACGGCCTGACCGGCGGCGATCGCCTGGGGTGTTCCGAATGTGGCAGGGGCCGGTGCCGAAGATCGGATGACCGGCACCGCAGGGTCTGCGCGCATCTGCTCATGATGGTCCGCCGGGCTAACCAAAGCCTCGGTGTCGGCAATCAGTGCTTCGGCGAAAGCGACTTGGTCGATCGCCAGAGGGAACCCGCCGGTCTGGGTTCGATCGGCAGCGCAGACGAACTTCAATTGGGCCTCGCCTACTGACCCCGCCGCGATAGGGTTGGGCCCTGGGTAGCTCAGCGCCGACTTGTCGAGGCGTTCGTCATCGGCGCCGTAACGAAGGACGAGATCCCACGTTTCGGTGCGTTTGCGGCAGTCTCCGATCATGAAGGCGCGAAGCGAGGCCGCGGGGTTACCGGGCTCGCGCAGAATTTGGCTGGCATCATATCGAACAATGTCACCGTCCCGCTCGATCGATTCAACATCGACGAACAGCACTTTGTCTGCGCCTTGCGCCACGTACCACCACTGCGAGGTACGGGCCAGGCCCATCGAAGGAGAAAGCATAAGCAACCCGCCGGCGAGTATCCCGAACTTCATCCGATATTCCAAACTGTTACTATTTCATTGGTACAGCAGAACCCGTACCTTACAACAGCACCTGCTTGTTTTTGTGCCTGCCCATAACAACTTTCTGGATCACGCTTACTCCGTGCATGACCGGCCAATCTCGACCGATAGCCGCCTAGCAATGTTGGCTATCGCGCTTCTGAGAAGCCAAACCTGCCGTGTTCCTTACCGCCAATTTGAAAATTGGAGGGAGATCGGCTCACCTCGACCGTTGGCGGGATATGTCAGGCGTTGTTCCTTCTCCGTGAATTCGGGCTCTGCGAGGCGCTGCGCGCGCGCATAAGTCGGCGTCAGCCTGGAGAGCTCGATTCCGAGAAGCGCCGACCGGGCAATCTCACGGGAAAAAAAGACAGGCCATGCGATAGAGCAAGATCGACCCGACGTCCTGAAGCAGCGTCAGAACTGGTTTGAGGTCAACTCGACCTCAAACCGGAGCGCCTGGTCTTCATCGACGGAACCTAGACCGCGACCAATATGACCCGCAGCTACGGTAGCTGCCCCAAAGGCGAACGTCTGCGGATGGGTTTCCCGCACGGCCACGGCAAGATCACCGCGTTGGTCGCCGGCCTGCGCATGGCCGGCATGGTCGAGGCCATGGTGCTCGATGGGCCGATCAACGGCGACTGGTTCGAAGCCTACGTCGCTCAGGTCCTCGTCTCCGAACAGCGGCCTGGCGACGGCGTCATCATGGACAACTTGTCGAGCCACAAGCGCGCATCGGTGCAAGTGCTCATCGAGGCCGCAGGCGCCACCCTGCGCTTTCTCCCGCCCTACAGCCCCGACTTCAACCCGATCGAGAAAGCATTTTCCGGCCTCAAAGCCATACTCCGTAAAGCGGGCGAGCGTACCGTCAGTGGCCTGTGGAGCTTGATCGGCAAACTCGTCGATATCTTCCAGCCCCCGGAATGCGCCAACTACTTCAGATCATGTGGTTACGAACCAGAATGATCGTGAAGACGTCCTTGCGTCCGAGATCGGCCTTCCGGAGCACGCCCACCAGCGATACACAGAACATAGTCGCAATCTCCTGTTCAAGCCGTTCCGAAGAATCGAAGCTCGCCGACTTGGGGAATTGGTTCGCCAATCTAACTTTTTCTGTTTCAAGAGTTGCTAGTCAGGCTCTCCCCGCCCCCCGATCGATCACGAGCCATTGACAATCCTCCTCTTGAAAGATAGCGCTATCATTCATATTTGGACGGCGATGAAGCCCTGCGGCTGCAATGCAGCGGGGGGCTTCGGGCAGATCCGGAATGGACGTACGAAACGGACGGGCAAAGCCCTGACCTGAGGGGATGCAGCAATGATTACCGGCGCCATACTCATCGGCCGCGAGGAAACCCACACGCAGGCAAGCTATGCCGCCATCAACCCCGCGACCGGCGCGGCGCTGGAACCACGCTTCACCACCGCAGGCCTGCCGGAAGTGGAACGCGCCTGTGCGCTGGCCGACGAGGCCGCGGTCGCCTTCGCCGAACTGGACCCGGAAACCCGCGCTGTCTTCCTCGAAACCATCGCCGATGAGATCGTGGCGATCGGCGACATCCTGATCGAACGCGCCATAGCCGAGACGGGCCTTCCCCGCGCCCGTATCGAGGGCGAGCGGGGCCGCACCGCCGGCCAGCTGCGCCTTTTCGCGCAAGTCCTGCGTGAAGGCAGCTGGGCGGGCCTCACCATCGATCCCGCCCTGCCCGAGCGCGCGCCGCTGCCGCGCCCGGACCTGCGCGTGCGCAAGGTCGCGCTTGGCCCGGTCGTGGTGTTCGGCGCCAGCAACTTCCCCCTCGCCTTCTCGGTCGCGGGCGGAGACACCGCCTCGGCTTTCGCGGCGGGTTGTCCGGTCATCGTCAAGGGTCACTCGGCCCATCCCGGCACCGGCGAACTGGTGGCCCGCGCGATCCAGCGCGCGGCGGCGCTGTGCCATCTGCCCGAGGGCGTGTTCTCCTACCTCCCCGCCACGCGTGAGGCAGGCACCGCGCTGGTCGCCGACCACCGCGTCAAGGCGGTCGGCTTCACCGGATCGCGCCCCGGCGGCATGGCGCTGATGCGCACCGCCGCGGCCCGGCCCGAGCCGATCCCGGTCTATGCCGAGATGAGTTCGATCAATCCGGTCGTGCTGTTCCCCGCCGCCCTCGCCGCACGTGCCGAAGCGCTGGGCGCGGCCTTCGTCGGCTCGCTGACGATGGGCGCCGGGCAGTTCTGCACCAATCCCGGCCTCGTCATCGCCATCGACGGGCCTGATCTCGATACCTTCCTCGCCTCGGCCTCGGCGGCGATGGGCGGCAGCGCGGCGCAGGACATGCTGACGCCGGGCATCCACTCGGCCTATGTCGAGGGCGTGAGCGCGCTGGCGGGCCACGGCGCTGTAACCACCCTCGCACGCGG
>NZ_BAAILP010000079.1:0-3462 GCF_054589055.1 Novosphingobium sp. 11B
GAGCGTGCTGCGCGCGCAGCAAGGTGGGCCGTTCATGGCCAGCGGTCCCGGATCAAGTCCGGGACGACGATTACATCTGCGGCCACGCCAGTGTCGGCGGCTGGCTGAACCGGTTCATCTCCAGCACAACCCTTGCGCCCGCGCCCGGCTCCAGCCTGAGCGCCACGTCGCGATCGCCCACCGGCATGCGCCTGTCGCCGATCCGCACCGCCTCGATGCGATGCTCGCCATAGCCGCCGCCGCGGATCACCAGCCGCCGCGCCAGCGCAGGGTTGAGGTTCACCAGCGAGAGCGTCGTCGTCCCGGCATCCATCTTCTCTACCAGTGCCGCCACGTCTTCGGGCAGACCCGGACGCTTGCGGTCGGCGTCGAAGTGCCGCAACCGCGCGAAGAGCAGCGTGCCGCCCTGGTTGGGAGAGGTCTTCGACCACGGCGGCCGCGCGACGTGGATCGCGCCCATGGTCTGGTGCAGCAGCGCCGTCACCGAGACCGGGTTACGCTCGATCGGGTTGTCGGCAAGGCGAGTGGCGGCAGTCGTCCTGTCCTCGTGGACGCGGACCATCTGGGTGCGCACGCGCTCCATGTCGTCCAGCAGCGACTGTTCGGCCCAGCCGTCCTGCTTGCCGTCGAGGAACTGCGTCCACGGCGTCGGCTCCATCGCCGCGCGGTCGGCCTCGGCTTGCGACAAGTACCAGATCTCGCCGGTATTGAAGCGGTAGGGGCCGGGCTTGAAGCTGTACCACCCCTGCGCACCGTGCATCGTGGGTGCGGAGAGCACCCCGTCGATCTTGCGCGACTGTGCGTTGATCGCCGCGTTCTGGTCGCGCCAGACTTGCAGGTAGCGGTCGTCGCCGGTCGCCATATAGGCATTCATGAAGCCCATGATCGCGCGCGGGATGCGGTTGCGGTGCTCGCGCTTGCCGGTGACGGGGTTGATCGGGCTGAACCCCCAGCCGTAGGTGCCGCCCCACCAGTGACCGCCCGCGCCGCCGCCGACCTTGCCGTCCGGCCCGATATTGCTGGGCAGGATGCCGCCGTTGGCCTTTGCCCGCGCCGCCCATGCCTCGACATACTCCAGCATCCAGTCGCGGAAGCGCACTTCGCCGGTCAGCATCCAGGCGTTGAAGCCCAGCGCGGTCGAGTGCAGGTTCAGCGGGTTGTCGCCGACCGTCTCGGTATATTCGCGGTAGTGCTCCAGCGTGTCCTTGTAGCTCGATTCGCCGTGGACCATCTCGAACGGCGCGGTGTCGAAGGGGTCGCCCGCCCAGTCGAGCATCGTCGCCGGGCGCATCAGCGGGCCGATGCTGCCGTTGAACATCGAACGGATGAGCCTCAGCTTCGGATCGTAGTTGCGCGCGATGGGATCGCGGCCGGTGTAGAAATCGGCGAAGCGGCGGGCGCGCTCGATCAGCTTGCGGTCGTCCGGGCTGCACAGGCCGAGCTGGTTGAAGGTGGTCAGGCCCTCGCTGATGTGCTGCCAGTCCATCTGCGGCGGGAATTCGCGCACGTACATGCCGTTCCGGCCCATCAGCACGTCTTTGGTGCGGGCGCGGGAGTATTGCGCGAAGTGGGCTTCCTGCACCTTTTGTGCGAGGTCGAGCAGGCCCGCCTCGCCGCCGATGAGGTAGAGGTAGGGCCAGTCGTTGATCGCCTCGATGGCGTCGTCGGGGCCGTCGTTGGCGCCCCAGCGCAGGAACGCCTCGATCTCGTGCTTCGCGTTGAAGTAGCGGTCGTGGAAGGCGCGGGCGGCGTCGCCCTGCATGGCGATGAGGTGGCGCTGGAGCACCGCCCAGCGCGGCGCGGCCATCGGCGTGTCGATGGCGATCTCGGCCGATCCGGCGCGGGCTATGGCCGGAACCAGCATCAGCGCGCCGGTGGTCAGCAGTACGGTACGACGGTCGAAATTCATGCGGCAAGCTCCAGTCGCTCGAGCTTCTGCACGACGACGAAATAGGCAACGATGGTCAAGAGGCAATGCGCGCCGACGAAGACGAGCGCGGTGTCGAACGATCCCGCCTGCGCGACGAGGATGCCCACGACGATGGGGGTGACGATCCCGGCGGCATTCCCGAAGGTGTTGAACACCCCACCCGCCAGACCCGCCAGCTTGCGCGGCGCCACGTCGGACATCACCGCCCAGCCGAGCGAGGCGACGCCCTTGCCGAAGAACGCGACCGACATCAGCAGCACCACGCCGACCTGGCTCTCCACTTTGGCCGCGACCATGATGAGGCTGGCCAGCAGCATCCCCGCCAGCAGCGGCGCCTTGCGCGCCATCGTGATCGAGCCGGTGCGCGCCAGCAGCATGTCCGACATCACGCCGCCCGCCACGCCGCCAACGAAGCCGCACAGCGCGGGCAGCGCGGCGACGAACCCGGCCTCCATGATGTTGAAGCCGCGATCCTTGACCAGATAGATCGGGAACCACGTCACGAAGAAATAGGTCAGCACGTTGATGCAGTACTGGCCGAGGTAGACGCCGATCATCATGCGGCTGGTCAGCAGCTGGCGCACGTTGCTCCAGGTAAAGGTCGGCTCGGCGGCCTTGTCCTTGCGGCCTTCCGGTTCGACAAGGCCGCCGCCTTCGCGGATCAGTTCGACTTCGGCGGCGTTGGCCCACTTGTGGCGGGTCGGCTCGCGGATGAAGGCGGCGAAAGCGCACATCGCCATCAGGCCCAGCGCGCCCATCACGAAGAACACCGCGCGCCAGCCGAATTCATGGACCACCCAGCCCATCAGCGGCGCGAAGGCCACCAGCGAGAAATACTGCGCCGAATTGAAGATCGCCGAGGCCGTCCCGCGCTCGCGCGCCGGGAACCATGCGGCGACGATGCGCGCATTGCCGGGGAACGAGGGCGCCTCGCACAGACCCACGAGGAAGCGCAGCAGGAACAGCTGCGTCACCACCGTCGCGCCGAGGATGAAGCCCGCGAAGCCCTGCAGCACCGTGAAGAACGACCATGTCCCGATCGCGGCGATGTAGATCGGCCGCGTCCCGAACCGGTCGAGCAGCGCGCCGCCGGGGATCTGCGCCAGCGAATAGGCCCAGGCGAAGGCGGAGAGGATGAACCCGGTCTGCACCGCATCCAGCCCCAGCTCCGCCGAGGCCGAAGCCCCCGCGATCGAGAAGGTGGAACGGTCCGCATAGTTCAGCGAGGTGATGACGAAGATCAGCGCGATGATGAGAAAACGCACCTTCGTCGGGCGCGTACCCGTCGGGGTGGCCGCTTCTATCGAACCTGACAAATCCATCTCTCCATCGCCCCACATCCGCCGCACTGGTTTGCGGCTTTTTCCGTGCCTTCAGACTTACGCGCGCGGCGTCCACTCCATCCATGCCGCTGTGCAGCTTGATCGATGTGCGCTGCGCATCGCCGCCGTCGCTTCGTCATTGCGAGCGTAGCGAAGCAATCCAGGGCGGGGTGGAATTGCCCTGGATTGCTTCGCTGCGCTCGCAATGAC
>NZ_BAAILP010000079.1:3613-41257 GCF_054589055.1 Novosphingobium sp. 11B
ATGAAGCGCCGGGCGTATCAATCAGCGTGTTGTTCGTAGTCTCTGACACCGGTATCAAGCTCGACCATAAAAGGGAGGCTGGGCCGGTCAAGGCGAGGACGGGAAAGTCCCGCGTCGCCGGTCTACAAATGGGGAGGAAATCAGGGTGCGCAGTTCCGCAATTCTTCGTCGTCGCCTGGTGCGCGGTGCGTCCGCGACCGTTCTGGCCGTCGCCTGCATCTCGCCGGCCTATGCGCAGGACGCGCAGACCTCCGAGATCGACGGCGCGACGCCCGCCGACATCATCGTTACCGGCTTCCGCAACTCGGTGCAGACCGCGCAGGCCGAAAAGCGCCAGTCCACCGCCGCAGTGGACGTGATCAAGGCCGAGGACGTCGCCAAGTTCCCCGACAACAACCTGGCGGAATCGCTCCAGCGCATTCCCGGCGTTGCGATCAGCCGCGAAGGCGGTGAGGGCCGCGCGATCTCGGTGCGCGGCCTTGGCCCCGAATATACCCGCGTGCGCATCAACGGCATGGAAGCGGTGGCGACCACCGGCGGTTCGGACGCAGGCGGCGGCGTCAACCGCGGCCGCGGCTTCGACTTCAACATCTTCGCCTCGGAACTGTTCAACTCGCTGACCGTGCGCAAGACCGCCTCGGCCTCGGTCGAAGAGGGCTCGCTCGGCGCCACGGTGGACCTGCAGGCCGCCCGCCCGCTGGACTTCAAGGACAACTTCGTCGTCGCCGGGTCCGCCCGCGCAGGCTACAACGATCTGTCGAAGGCCTGGGACCCGCGCCTTGCGGGCCTCGTCAGCTGGCAGAACGATTCGGGCACGTTCGGCATCCTCGCCTCGGCCGCCTATTCCACCCGCACCATCGAGGAGGAAGGCCACTCGACCGTGCGCTGGAGCCCGGCGGGCGTGAACGGCGGCTTCAACGCGGCCTCCACCCTGCCCGGCTACACCGCCGCCCAGATCAACCAGGCCCCCGCCGCCGACGGTTCCAACTGGGGCGACCTGATCTATCACCCGCGCATTCCCCGCTACGACAGCTGGAAGAACGACATCAAGCGCCTGGGTCTCACCGGCGCCGTCCAGTGGAAGCCCTCGGATCGCACCGAAATCGTCGTCGAGGGGCTCTATGCGAAGTCCAAGACGCAGCGCTGGGAAAACTACATCGAGGCGCTCTCGTTCAGCCGCTCGGGCGCTTCGGGCAAGTCGCAGACCATCATCCGCGACGGCGTGGTCGATGACAACAACTCGCTGGTCTACGGCGTGTTCGACGACGTCGACATGCGCATCGAATCGCGCCACGACCGCTTCAGCACCACTTTCTACCAGTACAACACCGTGGTGAAGCAGGAACTGAGCGATACCTTCCGCCTCAACGGCTATGCGGGCTACTCCAAGTCCAAGTTCGACAGCCCCGAGCAGACCACCGTTGTGCTCGACCGCGCCAACTCGGACGGGTTCTCGTGGGACTACCGCGACAACAGCCGCGCGCCGACGATCAACTGGGGCTTCGATCCCAGCGACCCGGCCAGCTGGGCGTTCACCAACGGCACCTCGGACATCCGCATCCGCAAGAACGAGGTCACCAACGACTACCTCTCGACCAAGCTGGGCGCGGAGTGGGACGTGGCCGACGGCTTCAAGCTGTCTTTCGGGGGCGAATATCGCCGCTTCCGCTACGAGACTTTCGAGAGCCGCCGCTTCGTCGCCGAAACCTCCTCTGGCACGCTGACGCCCGCGCAGGTCGCGGCGCTGACCAAGCCGTTAAACGGCAAGACCGGCGATCCGAACTATTCGGGCTACGTGATCCCCGACCTGCAGGGCTTCGTCGATACGCTCAATATCTATTGCAACTGCGTGACCAACATCAACGGCCGCGACGTGGACTTCCGCGTCAACGGACGTGACGTGGCGGGTACGAACCCCAACGCGACGGCGGCCAGCAACACCGGCTCGATCAAGGAAGTCGACAAGGCGGCGTGGTTCCAGATCGATTTCGAGCGCGAAATCGGCGGCATCATGTTCCGGGGCGACGCGGGCGTGCGCTACGTGAAGACCGGCCAGACCTCGTTCGGGTATGGTCTCTCCAGCGGCGTCGCCACCCCGATCACCGTCAAGCGCAGCTACGAGAACTGGCTGCCCTCGATGAACCTCGTGGCAGAGATCACCCCCGACTTCCTGCTGCGCTTCGGCGCCGCGCAGGTGATCACCCGTCCGGGCCTCGGCGCGCTGTCGCCCGGCGGCAACCTGATCCTGCAGCAGGCGAACCAGGTCTTCAACCAGGGCAACCCGTACCTGAACCCGACCGAGGCGTTCAACCTCGACTTCTCGGCCGAGTGGTACTTCGCACCGGGCTCGCTGCTGGGCATCAGCCTGTTCCAGAAGGACATCGGCTCGCTTTCGGGCACGCAGATCTCGACGCTGGTGCCGTTCGACCAGCTGGGCTTCCCGCTCAACCTCGCGACCGACCAAGGCCTGCCCGCCAACGTGCCGGTGACCGTGCGCCGCACGATCAACGGCGACGGCGGCAAGCTCAAGGGCTTCGAGCTGAACTACCAGCACCAGCTGGACTTCCTGCCGGGCTTCCTCAGCAACCTCGGCATCCTGGCGAACTACACCTACGTCAAGGCGGACCTCAAGTACCCCGGCCCCGGCGGCATCGGCACCGTGGTCGGCCCGCTGACCAACCTGTCCAAGCACACCGCCAACGGCACTCTGTTCTACGAGGACAAGCTGCTCTCCCTGCGCGGCTCGGTGTCCTACCGTTCGGGCTACGTCGAAGCGTTCGGCGGCGGCGCGCGCGATCAGAGCACGCAGGAAGGCGTCAACAGCGCGATCAACGTCGATGCCTCGATCGGCGTCAACCTGACCGACAAGATCACCCTCACCATCGAGGGCAACAACCTGACGAACGAGGTCAAGGACATGTACATCGGCGATGCCGACCGCGCCGTCCTCAACCACAGCTTCGGCCGCCAGTTCTACTTCGGCGTCCGCTTCAAGTACTGACGACCTGTCCCGGCCCCCGCTTAACCGCGAGGGCCGGGATTTTTTCGGTCCAATTATGATAGCGCTATCCAAACCGGGAGAGAGATGACGTGACCAAGGGCTTCGAACTGAGCCGCCGCGCGGTGGTTGCCGGCAGCCTCGCGCTGCTGGGCACGCGCCCCTCGCTCGGCCTTGCCGCCGAGCCTTTGAAGCGCCCGCCCTTCCCGGTCGAGGACGACAACGGCCGTCCGATCGCGCCTCCCCCGCCCGGCTACTACGACGTCGCCACGCGCAGCGGTCCCGGCCTTCCGGTCACGCCCGAAACCGAGCGCGGCGGCTGGGTCACCAGCGAGGCGGCGGTAGACCGCAAGGGCGTGCGCTTCAAAGGCCCCGGCACGCCGCCGAAGACCGCGCTGCCGTGGAACGATTCCGACTCCGGCCGCGTCGTCACGCAGGGCCTGATCCCGCCGGTGAAGCCGCTGATCCACGTCCACTTGCGCGACACCATCGTGTGCCTCGGTGGTGACGGTTTCTACTACATGACCGGCTCCACCGGCGACGACATCTGGAAGGCCAACGACGGTGTCGAACTCTGGCGCTCGGCCGATCTCAAGGAGTGGGACTACCTCGGCCTCGTCTGGAGCATCGAGAAGGACGGAGGCTGGGAAAAGAAGTGGACTGTGCGCAAGGGCGACTACTTCCGCGCGATCTGGGCGCCGGAGATCCACTACATCAACGGCAATTACTACATCTGCCATTCGATCAGCCGTTCCGGCATCGCGATCCTGCGCAGCACCTCCGGCAAGGCGACCGGTCCCTACGTCCACGCCTTCTCGCCCGACAAGCCGCTGCGCAACGGCATCGACGCCACCCTGTTCGGTGACGACGACGGCGCGGTCTACCTGACGTACGGCGGCGCCTTCGAGATGGTGCGCCTGAAGCCCGACCTGTCCGGCTACGACGGCGAGTGGACGCCGATCACGCTGGAAACCCCTGACCCCGACCCGCTGCACCACAACAAGAAGTGCGTTCACCGCGGCTTCAAGGACATCGGCTTCGAGGGCGCGACGATGTTCAAGCATGACGGCAAATACTACCTCGGCGCCGTCGACCGCTTCCACCCCAACCGCTATTCCTTCGCGCTGGCGACCTCGGACACGCCTTTCGGCCCGTACCGCGACCGCTACGAGAGCGTGCCGTGCGGCGGCGGCGGCAACATCTTCAAGGACAAGGAAGGCCGCTGGTGGTGCACCATCTTCGGCAACGACGACGAGGCGCCGTTCCGCGAAAAGCCCGGCATCGTGCCGGCGCGCATGGACGAGAAGGGCCATCTGGTGCCGGACTTCACGCCGCGCACGTAATTCCTGGGCGCGCGATCATCGCAAACTCTACGACGGTCATTCCCGGGAAGGCGGGAACCCATCTCCTGACATTTCGTGTTGCACCGGCATCAAATGGGTCCCCGCCTTCGCGGGGATGACCAGGAGTGTTTCAATTAGACGAAGCGCCCCTCCGCCACCCCGCTCAGCCTGAGCGGGGGGAGAGTAATGACCGCCCGACGCTTACTGCACCGAGGGATGCGGGTCCATTTCCAGCCGCGCGCCCGGCAGCGCGGTGTCCGGCGTAACCCCGCCCTGCTCCAGGACATGCCGCAGGTAACGCGCATAGTCCGACTTGCCGAGCCGCGAGATCGCCCGCTCCAGTCCCGCTTCGCTGATGAAGCCCCGGCGATAGGCGACTTCCTCCGGGCTGGCGATCTTGGTGCTCTGCCGCTTCTCGAGGATGCGTACGAACTCGGCCGCGTCCATCAGGCTGTCGGGCGTCCCGGTATCGAGCCAGGCATAGCCGCGCCCCATCATCTCCACCGACAGCTGGCCGCGTTCCAGATAGGCGCGGTTGACGTCGGTGATCTCCAGTTCGCCGCGCGGCGAAGGGGCGAGGTTGGCGGCGATCTCCACCACTTGCGCGTCGTAGAAGTAGAGCCCGGTCACCGCCCAGTTGGAGCGCGGCAGGCTGGGCTTCTCCTCGATCGAGACGGCGCGCGCCCGGCTGTCGAACTCGACCACGCCGTAACGCTCGGGGTCCTGCACATGATAGGCGAAGACGCTCGCCCCGCGCTGGCGCTCGCCGGCGCGGGCGAGGAGGTCGGGCAGGCCGTGGCCGTGGAAGATGTTGTCTCCCAGGATCAGCGCCGAGGGCTGCCCGCCCACGAAATCCGCACCGATCACGTAAGCCTGCGCCAGCCCGTCAGGGCGCGGCTGGACCGCGTATTCCAGTTCCAGTCCCCATTGCGACCCATCGCCCAGCAGTTCGCGGAAGGCGGGCAGGTCACGCGGGGTGGAGATGATCAGGATCTGCCGGATGCCCGCCAGCATCAGCGTGCTCAGCGGGTAGTAGATCATCGGCTTGTCGTAGACCGGCATGAGCTGCTTCGAGGTCGACAGCGTCATCGGATAGAGGCGCGTTCCGCTGCCCCCGGCGAGAATGATGCCTTTCATGAGCAGGCTCCTGCGAACTGGTTAAGGGAGTGATGCCGGGCGACCAGCCGCTGCACGACGCCGCGCAGGGAGGTCCGCCACGGCGGCAAGGTAACGCCGTGCACCGCCGCGATGCGCGCGCAGTCGAGGCGGGAGTCCGCCGGGCGACGCGCCACGGTGGGATAGGCGCTGGTCGGGATGGCGCGGACCTGTGCCCATGGCCCGCCCATTTCGTGGGACAGATCGAACAACGCCTCGGCAAGCTGCGCCCAGGAGGCGTCGCCCTGCCCGGTCAGGTGGAACACGCCGCGCAGGCACGGATCGGGGTCCGCCAGCAGGTTGCGCGCGACCGCGATCACACCCTCGGCGATGTCGAGCGCGCTGGTCGGGTTGCCGAACTGGTCGGCGACGACGCCGACTTCATCCCGTTCGCGCGCCAGTCTCAGCATGGTCTTGACGAAGTTGCCGCCGAACGGGCTGTAGACCCAGGCCGTGCGCAAGACCGCGCTATTGCCGCCATGTGCGGCCAGCACCGCGCGCTCGCCTGCGAGCTTGGTGGCGCCGTAGACCCCGGCCGGATCGGTCGGCGCATCCTCTGTGTGCGGCCCCCCCGCATCGGCGGCGAAGACGTAGTCGGTGGACAAATGCACCAGCGGCACGCCGAGATCGCGCGCGGCAAGCGCGATTGCCTCCGCCCCGTGCTCGTTGACCGCCTGCGCCTTGCGGCGATCGGTCTCGGCCGCATCGACGGCGGTGTAGGCGGCGGCGGAGACGATGGCGTCGGGGCGCACGGCGGCCAGCGCATCGCGTACGCTCTCGGGCCTGAGCAGATCCAGCACCGGACGTCCGACCGGCAGGACCTCGACCCCGAACGCCGCGCCCCGCTCCATGAGCGCGCGCACGACCTGCCCTCCGGTGCCGGTGACCGCCAGTCTCACGCGGCGACCTCCTGCATCAGCCCGAGGCGCTCGCCTTCGTACCGGGCGCGCAGCGGGCGCCACCACCATTCGTTGTCGATGTACCACCGGACGGTGCGGCTGATCCCGGTCTCGAAGGTTTCCTGCGCCTGCCAGCCGAGTTCGCTCTCCAGCTTGCTCGCGTCGATGGCGTAGCGGGCGTCGTGGCCGGGACGGTCCTCGACGAATTCGATCAGGCGTTCGCGCGGCACCGGACCCGGCGCCATCGCATCGAGGATCATGCAGATGCGGCGCACCACGTCGATGTTGCGGCGCTCGTTGCGGCCCCCGACATTGTAGGTCTCGCCCAGCCGCCCGCGCGAGGCGATGCACTCCAGCGCGCGCGCGTGATCGTCGACATAGAGCCAGTCGCGCACATTCTCGCCCCGGCCGTAGACCGGCAGGCGGCGCCCCTCCAGCGCGTTGAGGATGGTCAGCGGGATCAGCTTCTCGGGGAAGTGATAAGGGCCATAGTTGTTCGAGCAGTTCGAGACGACCACCGGCAAGCCGTACGTGCGATACCAGGCTTTGACGAGGTGATCCGACGCCGCTTTCGAGGCCGAATAAGGCGAGCTGGGATCGTAGGGCGTGGTCTCCTCGAACAGCCCTTCGTCGCCGAGCGAGCCGTAGACCTCGTCGGTCGAGACGTGGAGGAAGCGGAAGCGGTCGCGTTCGGTAGCGGGCAGGCGCTGCCAGTAGTCGCGCGCGACTTCGAGCAGGGTGAAGGTGCCCACGACGTTGGTGGCGATGAAGTCCCCCGCGCCGGTGATCGAGCGATCGACGTGGCTTTCGGCGGCAAGGTGCATCACCCTGTCGGGGCGGAACTGGGCGAAGGCCTCGGCCATCGCGGCCCGGTCGCAGATGTCGGCGCGCAGGAAGCGGTAGTTCTCGCGCCCGGCCACGCAGTTCAGCGAGGCGAGGTTGCCCGCATACGTCAGCTTGTCGAGGTTGAGGACGGTGTCCCCGCGCGTCTGTACCAGATGGCGCACCAGCGCCGAGCCGATGAAACCCGCCCCGCCGGTCACCATCACGCGCATGCGGCAAGCTCCTCGAAGAAGAAGTGCGCGGGCCGCTCGCACAGCAACGGCTGCGCGCGGTCCTTGGGAGAGAGGCTGGCCGGGTTGGCAAGCTGCGGCCAGTCGATCGCCAGCGCCGGGTCGTTCCAGCGCATGCCGAGGTCGCATTCGGCGCAGTAGTAGTCGGTGACCTTGTAGGCGACGACGGTGTCGGGCAGCAGCGTGCAGAACCCGTGCGCGAAGCCGGGCGGTATCCAGAGCTGGGTGCCGTTGTCGGGCGTCAGCGTCTCGGCGATCCAGTGGCCGTACGTGGGAGAGCCGGCGCGGATGTCCACCGCCACGTCCATGATCGCGCCCGCGGTGCAGCGCACCAGCTTGCCCTGTGCATGCGGCGGGCGCTGGTAGTGCAGGCCCCGGACGGTGCCGACGGCAAGGCTGCAGGACTCGTTGTCCTGCACGAAGACCGCATCGCCGCAGTGCCGGGCGAACAGATCGTGCCGGAAGGTTTCGGCGAACCAGCCGCGCGTGTCGGCGATCCGGCTGGGCACGAAGGCGCAGGGACCGGAAATCTCATAGGTCTTGACGATCATGGTCGAGGCTCCCGCTCCCCCGGCCGGGCGAGAAAGCCCGGATGCGCGTATCCGCGTAGCCGCAACGATCGGCAGGCCCCGCTAGGGACAAGAAGCCAGATTTGCCGGGCAGCCGCCATTCGGCGATGACCGCCCCGAGTATTCTATTCCGACTTCGCCTTTATGACTTTTACGCAATCCGTAAGAGGCACGATTACGTGTCTTCCGATAGAAGTGCCGCTCAGTCGCGTATCTTGCGCCCGGAACATCGGCCCGCAGTAATCGTTCCCCATCGACTTACCGCAATGCTGCAACGCCGCAGCAACAATCCTTACCCATCCGAGCACTGATTTTTACGGCATTGTCAAACTATTAATCATCATCCATGGTGCCTGACACGCATGGGGGCGAAAATGCGAAGAGGGGCATACGAACCGACATGCCGGCATCCATTTCCATTGCGATCACGAATTCGATCATCCGCGAAGGTCTAAGGCGCATATTCACGGATGCGGACTTCGAGGTGTCGGAATCGGTTTCCGCTCTCGAAGAACTGAACCTGGGTCTTCCCGAAGAAGAGGTTCAGCACATCCTCGTCGTCGAGCGCGAATTGCTGCAGGATAATTGCACCGCCATCGTCGAAACCATGCAGCACGACCATCCCGAAATGCGGATCATCGTGCTTACCGGCGCTTTCGATTTCGACGAGATGGTCGCGCTCTATGCGGCCGGAGCCTATGCCTATTTTCCCGACAACGTGCCTTATCTTTCGCTGGTCGCGATCCTGCAGATGGTCTCGAACGGGCAGAAGGTGGCGCCGCCGGAGGTGATCGACTTCCTCGTCAGCCTGCCGGCAGCCACACGGCACGCCGCCCCCGCCCCGGCGATCGAGGCGTTCGGGTTCCGCGACCGGGAACTGCGCGTCCTGGAGCATCTTGCACTCGGCCAGCCCAACAAGGCGATATCGCGCGAGATGGGCATCAACGAAGCCGCGGTAAAAGCGGCGGTTAAGGCCATCCTGCGCAAGCTCGGGGTGGAAAACCGTACCCAGGCCGCGGTAATGGCACGCGAGTTAATTAACAGGCCTTCCAGCCTCGTCGGTCAGGAGGCCGTGGAGGGAAACGTCGATATTCCTCAGACGAGCCATCCCCCGCAGCCGAGTCTGTTCGATCATGGCTCGACCTCTTCCGATTCAAGCACTAGGCGCTTCTCCGGGTCGATCCAGACCGACAGGATGATTGCGCGCAAGAGCAGAGACACTTTGTTACAATAGGTGATCCGGAGTCATCTATCTGCTTTTGTTATATTCATGTGTTCCGGATGGGCCGCTTATACTGAATTTTCAGAGTCCCATTATAGTACTGATAAGTGCCTCAAGAGGATGACGAGCTAGGTATATTCCCCCAAAATATTGCGTGACTCTCCGTTAGAGCGATGCGACATTGGGTTCATGGGGTTAACTGACCCCATTAGAGTCTACGGGGGTTTATATGTATCGAATTGAAGGAACCGAGAACGTCCAGCTGACTTCACGCGAACTGGACGTACTTCAGTTTGTGGCCATGGGTCGTTCGGCGAAGGAAACCGCGATCGAACTGAACATCGCGCCCTGCACGGTCGAACGCCACGTCGAGAACGTGCGGCTCAAGACGCGCACTCGCAACCGCGCCCACATGATCGCCTACGTCATCCGCGAAGGACTGCTTCAGTCGCAGGCTAACTGAGTACAGAGAAAAGCAAGAATGTCGGTTAGTATTTGGGAACTAACACTGGCCTCGCATGGCCCAAGACATCAGCAAACCGCCCTTCGGGTCGACAACATCGCTTTCTACGACTTCTCCATCGACAAGCACGTTCCTCGGGCCGCAGCCCACACCGCACTCGAACGATGACGGGGCAATTGAAAGACCCTTTCCGAGTGCCTTAGAACAGGCTTCCTTCCTGACCCAGACCGTCAGGAATGCATGGTCGGAAAACGCATCCGGCCTTTCATTCAACTGCATTAATTCGCGATCGGTATAATACATCGCAGCCAGTCCGGCCGCGTCGTCGACAGAGCGCACCCGCTCCATGTCGATCCCGATCTCCACGTGCCGCGCGAAAGCGACGAGCGCGACCTCTCCGCTGTAGCTCATGTTGCACTGCACATGCGGCACATCACGAAGATGCGGCTTGCCGAAATCGTTCACGCCATAGCGCTGCCGCGATGCCGCAATGCCGAACTCGGCCTCGATCAGCAGGCGCAGCGCGCCATGCGCCGCCAGGTAGCGCCGCGCGAGGGCACAAATCCTGAACCGATCTGCGCGCGCGCGTTCCTCGTCACTCAGGAGCGCGGAAACGTCGCCCGCGTTGTCCGGATCCGCCCGCACCAGCCAAAGCGGAAACGGCGCCGCGATCCGCTCACCGATGATGCCGTGCCGGGCGAGTGTCGCGACGAGATCCTCTCCCATGGCCTCAACGCCGTTGGGGCGCGAGCATCCCGAACCAGAGAAAGTCGCTGAGCAGCCGCGGCGGATCCTCGCGCGGCTTGCGGCGCAGCTGCTGCTTGACGAGGTAGAAGCAATGCCCCGTGATCCAGGCGAGATCGGCCGCCAGCGCATAAGCCCAGCCATGGTTCTTGCGGAAATAGCGCCGCCGCGATGCGAACCAGTAACCCGGGACCCGCCGCGCATGAGCGTCCTCGCCGGTGACGCCGGTGCTTTGTCCGGCGACGTGCAGCACCGTCGGACGCGGCGCATACCAGCACTGCCACCCGCGCGTTTTCGCCTCGCGGCAGAAGTCGGTCTCCTCGTAGTAGAGGAAATAGTCCTCGTCGAAGCGAAGCCCCTGCTGCAGCGCCTCGCGGCGCACGGCCATGCTGGCGCCGGAGACCCAGTCGATCTGCTCGGCGCGCCCGTCCATCCGCCGGGCCGTCCTGTGCCTCGCCAGCAGGCGCGAGGCCGGCCCCCAGCGCAAGGCCCGCTCCAGTTCGCCGAGTACGGTAGGGAAGCGGAAGGCGTAAGGCCACGGCGCGCCATCGGCGAGCAGCAGCGCCGTACCCACGACGCCCGCGCGCGGCGTTGCCGCCATGAAGGCGGCCAGTGCATTGGCCGCGCCGGGCATCACGCGCGTATCGGGATTGAGCAGCCAGACCGCGCGGGCCTCGCCGTCGCGAAGGGCGTGCTCGATGCCGAGGTTGCATCCCGTCCCGAACCCGCCGTTGGTCGGCGAACGCACCAGCGTAGCCCAGTCCCAACCTTCCCGCACGATCACGGCTTCGAGCGATTCGGCCGAGCCATCACGCGAATCGTTGTCCACCACGATCACCCGCAGTCCCGCGCCGGAGCGCCGCTCGACATCGAGGCTGGCGAGACATTCCGTCACCAGCGCCGCCGTGCGGTAGTTGACGATGACGACGGCGATCGGGAAGTCGAGCCCCCGGCGAACTGCGCGCCCGCTCATTCCGCCGCCTCCTCGAAGAAGTCGAACCGCTCTTCCTGCATCACCGCGGCGCGGCTCCACGGCCCGTGCTCGGACACGGCATCGTCGAGCGCGTTCTGGAACAGCGGGGCGAGCGTGGCGACGTGCGGCTCCTGCAGGTTCGACATGTGGCCGCCGGGAATGTCGAGGATCACGATGTCCTCGCGCACCCGCTTGCCCCAGCCCAGCGCAAAGTCCCGGTAGATCGCGCGGTAAGGGGTATCGTCGGCAAGGTCGGTGTCGTTGGACGCCTTGAACAGCGCCACGCTGGTCGATTGCAGGATGCCGATCGGCCGATGTTCCTTGTGTGCGGCTTCATAGAGCCTGAGGAACGGGATCGCCGGAGCATCCGCTTCCATCGCCGCGTCACCGGCATCGGCAGCGCGCAGGGCATCGACGGTTCGTCGATCCTCGGCCCTCCGCATCCGCGACTCGATCTCCCAGCGAGCGAGGTTCCAGGCGCGGCGGCAGAGGTCGGGCAGCATCTGCAGCGGATTGCCGGACTTCAACACGCCGAGCACGCGGCCAAGGCGGGCTCGGCTCTCGCCGAAGCGGTGCTTGCGCGCCTCGACGTCGGCGGCGTCGATCACGCCGACGAAGGCCACCTGCTCGCCCATCGCCTGAAGTTGCTGCGCCATCTCGAAGGCAATCACGCCCCCGGCGCAGAGCCCGGCGAGGAGATAGGGGCCTTGCGGCTGAACGCTGCGCACCTTGCCGATGTAGTACGTCGCCATCTCGTCGATGCGAGTGTGGGCGTAGTTGCCGTCCGCCTTGCGCAGCGGCTCGATCCCCAGCACCGGCCGCGCGCCGTCCAGCCGCAGCGCCAGGCCGCGATAGAGCAGCGTCTCGCCGAGCCCGTCGTGGATCAGGAACAGCGGCGTGGCCGGGCCGCCCTTGCGGATGGTGACGATGCCCTGAGCCAAGCCAAGACCCGGTGCATCCGCCTCGGCGGCGGCGGGCATGTCAGGCGCCCGGCTGTCCGGGTCGATCACGGCGGCAAGCCCCGCGACGGTCGGCTGGCCGAGCATCGCCGCGAGCGGCAGGGTGCGGCCGGTCTTCTTGCGCAGCCGGTTGGTGAACTGCACCGCCAGCAGCGAATGGCCGCCAAGATCGAAGAAGTTGTCGTGCCGCCCGACCGCCTCCATGCCCAGCAGGTCGCACCACAAGTCGGCGATGACCTGTTCGGCCGGGGTCGCGGGCAGATCCGCCGGATCGCCGCTCGCAGCCTCGCAGCGGCTGGCGCGCGGCGGGCTGCGCAGGCGCGCGAGCACCGGCGCGAGGTCGTAGGGCGAGATCACCGTATGCGGGCGGCACCGGCCCGAGAGCAGGCGCGCGATCACTTCGGTGCCCTCTTCGGGCAGGATGCCCTCGGAGCTTGCCACGATCTCGCCGGTGGCGGCCTTCGCGGCGCGCGGCGGCGTCGCGGAGGCGCGGGCGAGCAGCGCCGCGTCGCCCATGTGCATCATCGTGAATTCGCGCACTTCGGCGACGACGAGGCCGTCGGCGTCGGTGATCGTCACGTTGAACACCGCCGTCTGGCCATCGGAGGAGACCAGCCGGATGTGGCTCCACGCGAGCGCGGGCAGCGGGGCGTGGAGGAGAAAGCGGCGATAGGTGAACGGCGCGTAGAAATCACAGCTCCGGTCGCGCCCGGGAATCAGCGTCTGCGCGCCCGCCGTCGCGAAGTCTAGCAGCGCCGGGTGCAGGCCCATCGCCACGGCCTCGGCGGCGTAGGGCGCGGGGAGTTCCAGCTGGAGCAGCGCCTCGCCGTGAGGGGACGCAAGCGCCTGCACGAGCGTGTCCCAGCGGGGGCCGAAGTTCATCATCGGCTGGTCGGCGCCGCCGCAGATCGCGGGGCTGCAGCGCTCGGCGATGGCGCCGAGGTCAAGCGTGGAGCGCAGCGGCGTCAGCGTGTGCGGGCGCACCACGCCGTGTGCGTGCTCGGTCCATTCCCCGCCCTGTTCGGGGCGGCCGAGGATGGTGACCTTCCACCCGCTCGCGCCCCGCCGACGGACATGGACCCGCAGCGCGCGCGCCTCTCCATCCGGCACCGCGAAGGGCTTGAGGAACGTGAAGTCGGACAGTTCCAGCGCGCCCTGGTGGACCAGCGCAACTGCTGCCCGAGACATCTCCAGGAAAGATGTCCCGGGCAGCAGCGCACCGGCATCAACGACTCGGTGCTCGTCGAGCACCCAATGCCGCACGGGGGTTAGGATGCCGGTGACCACAAACTCATCGTCGGAAATGGTGCAGAGCCGTTCGAGGAAGGGATGCTCGATCGCCTTCCCGGTCCCGAGGTCGTCGGGCAGCGCGCCCATCCCTCCTTCAGGCGCTCCGCCCTCGCGCCCGCCGAGCGCGGCGGCCATGCCGACTTCTGCCCACTGGCTCCAGCCGACCGACTGCACCCGCGTGCGCGGATCGCTGCGCCGCGATTGCGCGTAAGCGTCGAGGAAGGCGTTGGCGGCAGCATAGTCCACCTGCCCCGGCAGCCCCGCGAAGGCGCTGACCGAGGAGAACAGCAGCAGGAAGCCCGGCGCCTGACCTTGCAGCGCGGTCTCCAGTGCAAAGGTGCCCGCAATCTTGGGCCGCAGCACGGCGTCCACCGCCTTGCGGCTACGGGTCTCGATCAGCCCGTCGTCGAGCGCACCGGCGGCATGGAACACCCCGTCGATCGGGCCGAAGCGGGAGACCGCCTTGCGCACGCCTTTCGCCAGCGCCCTGGCATCGGCGACGTCGGCGACGATCAGCTCCACGTCCGCCCCCGCCGCTTCGAGCGCGAGCAGCTTGCGCACCTTGTCCTCGACGCCCAGCGGCAGGTCGCCGCTTGCGAGGCGCTGCGCCCACTCCCCGCGCGGCGGCAAGGCGCTGCGCCCGACGAGAGCGAGGCGCGCCTTGTATCCGCGCGCAAGGTGGTCGGCGATGGACAGGCCCAGCCCGCCCAGACCCCCGGTGACGAGATAGACACCGCCCTCGCGCAGCCATGTCGCCTGCCCCTCGGCCAGCGGCTCGCGCGCGTTGCGGTAAGCGAGCGTCCAGCGCTCGCCCGCGCGCAAGGCGACGTCGCCGGAAGCGCGGGGGCCGGAAACCTCGGCGATCACCGCGTCGGCAAGGTCGGCGGCGTTCACGGCGGCAAGATCGATGTCGATCGCGCGCACCTCGAGTGCCGGATACTCGGCCGAGACGGTGCGCGCGGCGCCGATCGCCGTGGCCTTGAGCGGCATGAGGTCCGCATCGCCCGCCACGCGCTGCGCCTTGTCGGTGACAAGCGCGACGACCACCGGCCCCTCGTCCACCTGAGCGGCGAGTTCTGGCACCATCGCGATCAGCGCATACAGCCCCCGGTCGAGGATCGCCGCATCCCGGCGCCTCGGCGCGGCTACCCCGCCCGCCAGCCAGCAATGATAGACCTGACGCGGCATCCGCCCGTCTCGGCCCAGCCGGACGAACAGCCGCGCCCAGTCCTCGCGCACATCGGGCCGCAGCGCGAAGGCGTCGGCGGCGCTCGCGGCAAAGCGCGTCGCCGCGTGGACGGTGACGGTCTCCACCCCCGCCTTGCGCAGCCGCACGGCAAGGCTGGCGCCGAACCCGTCGTCATCGCAAAGCACCAGAGCCGGACCGCCTGCAGCCCCGCCCACGGCTTCTCCCACCACCAGATCCTCGCGGCTCCACACCGGCTCGTAGCCCCAGTCGCCCAGCGCGAGGCGGGTATCCGCATCGCCCCCGGAGGCCGCCGTGTGCAGGCTCGCACCCGGCTCGATCCAGTGCCGCTCGCGTTCGAAACGATAAGTCGGCAGCGGCACGCGCAGGCGGCGCTCCTCGCCCCACCATGCGGTCCAGTCGATCTCGACGCCCAGCGCCCAGAGTTCGCCGAGCGCTTCGAGCAACCGCTGGTCGTCGGCAACCTCCTCGCCCGCATGGCGCATCGAGGCGACCACCGGCTGGCTGGCCTTGCGCCCCGGGTGCTGGCGGGCAAGGCTGGTCATCGCCCGGCCGGGGCCGACTTCCAGCAGCACCTGGTCCGCCTCGCCCAGCAGGCATTCGAGGCCGTCGGTATAGCGCACCGGCTCACGCAAGTGCCGCACCCAGTATTCGGGATCGGTCGCCTCCGCCGCGCTCACCCAGCGCCCGGTCAGGTTCGAGGCGAAGGGGATCTGCGGCGCGCGCAGCGTGATCGTCTTCAGCAGGGCGCGGAATTCGGGCAGGATCGGGTCGAGCATCGCCGAATGCGCGGCGACCTCGATGGGGATCGGCTGCGCCTCGATCTCACGCGCGCGCAAATCGTCGAGGAAGGCCGCCACCGCGTCCGCCGCGCCCGATACGACGCACAGGGACGGGGCGTTGATCGTCGCGATCGAAACCCCGGGCGGCAACAACGGGGCGAGTTCCGCCTCGGAAAGCGGCACGCTGATCATGCCGCCTTTCGCGGTCGTCTCGAACAGGCGGCCGCGCGCGTGGACGATGCGCAGGCCCGCTTCGAGGTCCACCACGCCCGCAACATGCGCCGCAGCATACTCGCCGCAGCTGTGGCCGATCATCGCGGCCGGCGCGATCCCCAGCGCCATCCAGAAACGGGCGAGCGCGGTCTGGACGATGAACAGCGCAGGCAGCGCGTTGGAGGGACGTTCCAGCTCGGCGGCCGCAGCATCGCGGTCGGCCTCGACCGGGAACAGCCAGCGCTTGAGGTCCGGCACGCCGATGCGCGCAAGCACGGCGAGGCCCTTGTCCACGTCGGCACGGAACGCGGCCTCGGTCTGGTAGAGATCACGCGCCATATCGACATGCTGCAGCCCGCCGCCGCAGAACTGGAAGGCGACCGGGCGGCCGGGCACGCAAACCTGCTTCGCGGACGACTGGCGGCTCGCGGTTTCGAGCGCAGCGGCGGCTTCAGCCCCGTCCTGACCCACCGCGAACCGACGCCATGCCAGCGCGCGGCGGCCGGTGTTGAGGGTGAAGGCCGCGTCGGCGAGATGCCGGGCTTCGTCGCCCGTGTTCGCTGCGTTCCCCCTCCCCGCTTCGTCATTGCGAGCCCCGAAGGGGCGCGGCAATCCAGAGGCGGCGTCAACCGCCCTGGATTGCTTCGCTTCGCTCGCAATGACGGAGGTGGTTGCTGGTTGCTTGTTGCTATCTCCGGCGAAATACTGCGCCAGCGCCGCAGCATTGGCATCCGCCGCACCTTGCGTGGCGCCCGAGGTCATCAGCAGCTGGCGACGGCGGCTCGGCCCGCTTGGCGCGCGCGGCGGCGCTTCCTCCATGACGATGTGGGCATTGGTGCCCCCCACGCCGAGTGAGCTGACCCCGGCGCGACGGGGGCGATCGTCGCGCCGGAGCCAGGGCGCGCTGGTGGCCTGTACGCGGAAAAGGCCAGTATCCAGCGCGCATTCGGGATTTGCGGCCCCGAAATGCGGAACAGGGGGAAGCTCGGCGTGGCGCATCGCCAGCGCCACCTTGATGACGCCCGCCGCGCCTGCGGCGGTGTCGGTGTGGCCGATGTTGGCCTTCACCGAACCCAGCGCGCAGGGCTCTGGCCTTGCACCAGACTGGGCGAAGACCTGCCGCAGCGCCGCCACTTCGATCGGGTCGCCGATCGGCGTGCCGGTGCCGTGCGCCTCGACGTAGTCGATGGCCGAAGGCGCGATGCCGGACACCGCGAGGGCCTCGGCGATCACCGCCGCCTGCCCGTCCACGCTGGGGGCGAGGTAGCCGACCTTGCCCGCGCCGTCGTTATTGATCGCCGAGCCCCGGATCACCGCATGGATGTGGTCGCCGGCGGCCATGGCATCCTCCAGTCGGCGCAGCGCCACCACGGCGACGCCGCTGCCGAACACGGTGCCCTTGGAGTCCGCGTCGAAGGGACGGCACAGGCCGTCGGGGGAAAGGATCTCGCCCTGCTCGTAGAGGTAGCCCCGGCGGTGCGGCAGTTCGATCGAGGTTCCGCCCGCCAGCGCCATGTCGCACTCGCCCGACAGCAGGCTCTGCGCCGCCATGTGGATCGAGACGAGCGAGGTCGAGCACGCGGTCTGGACGTTGATGCTCGGCCCCTTGAGGTCGAACAGGTACGACACCCGCGTCGTCAGGAAGTCCTTGTCATTGCTGGTATGGCGCAGCAGGAACAGGCCGACCTCGTTCACCAGCTTGCCGTTGGTGAGCAGGTTGTAGGGCATGTAGGCGTTGTGGCCCGATCCCGCGAAAACGCCGATCACGCCGCCTGTTCCCTTGGCAAAGCCCTGCGGCGTATGGCCTGCGTCCTCCAGCGCCTCCCACGAGCATTCGAGGAAGTGGCGATGCTGCGGGTCCATGACTGCAGCATCGCGCTTGGACAGGCCGAACAGCGCGGCGTCGAAGCACTCCATGTCGGCGAGCGGCGCGCCGCGGCGCACGTAGTCGGGGTTGCGCAGCAGCGCGGGCGAGACCCCGGCGGCGAGCAGTTCCTCCTCGGAATAAGTCTCGATCCCGTCGCGGCCTTCGCTCAGCAGCGACCAGAATTCCTCGGGGCCGTGCGCCCCGGCGAAGCGGCACGCCATGCCGACGATGGCCACCGCGCTGGAGGTGTCGAGCGAGGGGTCGAACGGTTCTTCGATGGGCTGGTGCATGGTTTAGACCCTCACGCCGATGCGGGCGGTAGCGCGACGATTGCGTGCCTGATTGCGCATTTCGGCGCGGTTCTGACCGGCGAGCGCGGCGGCATCGTCCTGCCCGCCCGACAAGTGCGCGCCGAGCGCGGCGATGGTCGGGAAGCGGAAGATGTCGGTCAGCGCGACCGGCTGCGTGAGTTCGGCGGACAAGCGGCGGTGGACCTGGATGGCGAGCAGCGAGTGGCCGCCGATGTCGAAGAAGTTCTCCGTCAGGCGCACTTGCGGCAGCTTGAGCACGTCGCACCAGATCGCCTGGATCTGGGCCTCCACGCCGGTCGCCGGGGCGGCGCTGTCATCCATGTTGTCGACGACCACGCTGACCGGCTCGGGCAGGGCATTGCGGTCGATCTTGCCGTTGGGCGTGCGCGGCAGGGCTTCGAGCAGGACGAAGTTGCCGGGCACCATGAAGTCGGGCAGCCGCTCCCGCAGATGCGCGCGCAAGTCCTCGACCGCCGGGGCCCCGGTGCGCGGGGCGAGGTAGGCGACGAGGCGGGTGGCGGCGCCTTCCTTGCGGGCGACCACGACGGCCTCGGTAACCTCGGGGTGCGCGGTGAGCGCGGCCTCGATCTCGCCCAGTTCGATGCGGTAGCCGCGGATCTTCACCTGATGGTCGAGGCGGCCGAGGAATTCGAGCGTCCCGTCCTCGCGCTGGCGGGCGAGGTCGCCGGTGCGGTAGACGCGCGCGCCCGGATTGAACGGGTCGGCGACGAAGCGTTCGGCGGTCAGCTCGGGCCGGTCGTGGTAGCCGCGCACGACCCCCGCGCCGCCAATGACCAGCTCGCCCGGCGTGCCCTGCCGCACCGGCTGCAGTCGCCGGTCGAGGATGTAGATCTGCTGGTTGAGCAGCGGCCTGCCGAGCGGCGGCGCGCCCCCTTCGTCGAGCGCGTGGACCGCGGACCATACGGTCGTCTCGGTCGGCCCGTACATGTTCATGACGGTGCCGGAAACGAGGCCGGTCATGTCGGTCGCCAGCTGCGGCGGGAACGCCTCGCCGCCGACCATGAGGTGCTGGAGCGCCTGCAGGCGCGGGCGGGCAGCCGGGTCGCTCGCGAGCACCTGAAGCAGGGACGGCGTACACTGCAGGTGCGTCACCCCGTGGCGCGCCATCAGCTCGTGAAGCGGGCGTTCTGCGGCGTTATGGTCCCGTTGAGTGCCGTTGAGTGCCAGTGTGCGCAACTGCGCGATTTGCGGCAAATGTTCGATAACCGTCTGGGAATCCACGCCAAAATCGACAAGGCAGCCGATCTCGTCGACGCCGATCGCCGACAGGCGGTGGACCAGTCCGACGTTGTCCTCAGGCGTGCCGAACAAGCCGCTGGTCTCGAAGTAGCGCTCGAAGGCATGGTCGAGCAGGGCGTCGGTCTCTTCCTCGGAAATGTCGGAAAGCTCCAGTCTTTCAGCACCTTGCGGCGTCTTGAAAGCCGGGAACGACCAGGCGTACTGCTTGAGCAGATTGGTCGAGGTGCGCAGGTACTCGATGAGCGCAGGCTTGACGGCCGCGCGCACCGCATCTTCGCTTTCTCCAAGAAAAGTGTGCAACATCAAGGTGATGCGCCCCTCTCCCGAATGCCCGGCCTCGTGCCAGGCGCTACGATAGGCGGCGATCTTGGTCGCCACCTCCTCGATCGACTGCCCCAGCAGGTGCGTCAGCACATTGGCGCCGACGCGCCCTGCCTCGCGGAAAGTCTCTGAATTTCCAGCAGAAGTTATCCAGACCGGCAGCTCCGGCTGGACCGGACGCGGGTACGTGCGCACCGAAACATCGTGCCCCAGCGGCCCCGGATAAGCCCGCGCCTCGCCCCGCCAGAGGCCCCGGACATCCTCGACACAGCGCTTGAGAACGCCCGCGCGATCGGCATAAGCCCCTGGATTCAGGACGAAATCGTCCGGCTGCCAGCCGGACGCGAAAGCAATACCCACGCGCCCGCCGGACAAGTTGTCGACCAGCGCCCACTCCTCGGCGATGCGAAGAGGGTGGTGCAAGGTCCCGACCACGCTGCCGGCACGGATCTGCACCCGCGACGTGATCGCCGCGATCGCCGCTGCGGCGACGGCGGGATTCGGGTAAGGCCCTCCAAAGTCATGGAAATGTCGCTCCGGCGTCCAGATCGCCTCGAAGCCCTCGGCATCGGCGAAACGGGCGCCTTCCAGCAGCAGGTTGTACTGCTCGGCCGCGCTGCCCGCGCTGGAACTGGCGAAGTAGAACAGGCTGAAACCGACCGGGCGGGCATCGGCGGCCGCCACTTCCGGCACATCGCCGCGCACTTCGCGCTCGCTGGCGATGACGATGTGGTAGCCGTGCATCAGCGGCCACATCAGTTCCAGCGTCGAGATGTCGAAACTGAGGCTGGTGACCGCCAGCCACGTCCCGTCCGGCGCGATCTTGCGGTCCATTCCCGCGTAGAAATTCAGCAGGTTACGGTGCTCGACCATGACGCCCTTGGGCAAGCCGGTCGAGCCCGAGGTGTAGATCATGTAGGCGAGATTCGCGCCTTCTGCGCCGCCGTCGAACGGATCGGACGGGCATGCGGCGAAGACCTCGCGCATGGTATCGACGTGCAGGATCGGCGCGTCCGTCTGCGGCAGATCGCCCGCCAGCGCGGTCTCGCTGAGGATCAGGCCGAGGCCCGAATCCGCCACCATGTGCGCGATGCGATCTCGCGGATAGGACGGGTCGAGCGGCACGTAGGCACCCCCCGCCTTGTGCACGCCGATAAGGCAGGCGAGCATCTCGACAGAGCGCGACAGGTGCAGCCCGACGAGAACCTCCGGCCCTACGCCGCGCGCGGCAAGGTCACGGGCGATGCGGTTGGAAAGCGCATTGAGCTGAGCGTAAGTCAGCGAGGTGCCGAGGGCGGTCACCGCCGGCTTTTCCGGCGTGCGCGCCGCCTGTTCGGCGAAATGGTGATACCAGGCGGGGCCGGTGAGGAACGGGCCTTCGGTCGCATTCCAGGCGCCGACGATCCGCGCATGTTCCTCGGGCTCGAGCAGCGACAGGCTGCCGACCGGCGCATCGGAGGCACCTGCGCACATCGCCTCGAAGCCGCGCACAAGGTCCTCGGCATCGGCGCGGGCGAGACGGGTGCCGTCGCAAGTCCAACGCAGCGTGCCTTCGGAGGCGCAGACGGCGATGTCGAGTACGGCGTCGCTGGCGCGCGCTTCGTCGAGGCGCTTCACGACCTGTATGCTGACAGGGTGGTCGAAGCCGGTCCGCCCGCGCAGTTCCGGGCTGCGGGCGATGAGGTCGGCGGAAATGGCCACGCGGCGGTGCATCCCGGCCACTTCGCGCTCCAGCGCATCGCGCAAGGCGGCGATGGGAGCGCTGAAATCGACCGCAACCTTGAGCGGCATTTCTGGCGCGAACCAGCCCGCCACATCGTCCAGTCGCGCGCGGCTGACACAGTCGCAGTACCCGATCTCGACGCTCGCGCGGTCTGCAGCGCGCGCCAGCCACGCGACCAGAGCGGCCAAAGCCTCGCCAGTACCCAGCCCCTGCGGCAAGGCGCGGTCAAGCACGAAGGACTGCGCAGGCCCGTCACCGACGCGCGGCGTGAACTGCGGCAGTTGCAGGCTCTCGCGCTGCTGCAGGCGGCGGCGCCACCATGCCTCGTAGCGTCCGGCGGCGGCATCGAGGCCGTCCAGCTGATCACGGCGCGTATCGTCGATCACGGTGAATCCGCCCGCCCCGATGAGCAGTTCACCGACCTGCGCACCACTCAACACTTCGCCCGAAAGCGTGGCGAGGCGATCGATCCGCATGTCCAGATCACCGGTCGCGACCACAGGTGTCGGGCCGGAGACGAGGATAGTGCCCGGTGCGCGGCCCGATGCACTGGCGAGCGGCGTGACCTGCTGTACCAGCAACAGATGCTCGTCCAAGAGCGCCTTTGGAGCGCCCATCGGGTTGGCGTAAGCGCCGAAGTCGAGCGCGCGGACGAAGCGGGCGATCTCCTCGGCCGAGCGGCTCCAATCGATGGTGGCGGCCGCCTGCGGGCGGTCGGCGCGGCCGACCATGCGATCGGGCGCGCGGTCCTGCCGGACGGCCGCTGCGACCGCGCCGCCCAGATCGGCGACGAGCCCTTCGAAGCAGCGCAGGCCCGCCTCGAAGCAGCGGGTGTTGAGCGACAGCGCGGTTTCCTCTTTGGCGATGTCGAAGCGTTCGGCGGCGAGGATCGCGCCTTCGTCCACCGCGCCGGTCATCAGGTGCCAGGTCACTCCGTGGCGCGGCGCTCCGTCCAGCAGCGCCCAGACCGGGGTGTTGAGGCCTGCCAGTTCGGGCAGCGGCCCGTCATGGAAGTTGATCGCCGCGCGCGAAGCCAGCGCCAGAACTTCGGCCGGAAGGACGGCGAGGTTGGAGATGCTGAAGACGTAGTCGACGCTGCCGATTTCGGCCGCCAACAGGGCGCGCGGTTTCTCGAACAGCGTAATACCCTGACGGCGCGCCCAGTCGGCGGCGGGAGACATCGGCGCCGCCACGACAGCGGCGATCCGGTGCCCGCGATCGAGGAGCAGCCTGCCGCATTCCGCGAGCAGCGTTTCGTTGCCGACCAGAATGCTGCTCATGCCCGAACCAACAGGCGATTGCCCGTTGCCGGTGAAGTCGTCGAAAGACGCCATGTGATGCCCCACGCCTGAATGATTTCCCCCAAGTCGATACCGACTGTATTGGGGCTGAATTTGGAAAACTATGTCCCAAACCCCGCCCCTGTTTTCACCATGGGTGGTTACTTGGGTGTTTTAGGGAGCGAATTACTTATACTCGATCAGACGGGCGGGCCGCGCCGTGATGTGCCGGGACTTGCGGCGGCGCCAGTAATCGATCTGGCCCTGCAGATGCGGCAACTTGCCCAGGATCAGCCAGGTCGCCTGAAGCGGGTCCTTGCGCGCCCGGATGCGCAGCCAGAGCACGGGCCAGAGCAGCCATAGCGGCGGCAGCGACCAGACCACGTTGCTCAGGACCTTGCGGCGCAAGTCGCGCCCCGCTTCAGGGTCCTGCGCGCCGCGCATCGCCAGTGCCTCCGCCGTCGCATAGCCGCTGCGTCGGTTGCGCTGCCACCACTGGCCAAAGCGCATCATCGCCGCGTCGTGGATGGTCATGTCGCCCTCGATCCGGCGAATGAGCCAGCCGCGCCGCCGCATGCGATGGCACATGTCCGGCTCCTCCCCGGCGATCAGGGTCTCGTCGTAGCCGTTGACCTGGCGCAGCGCCGCGACGCGGAAAAGGGCGTCGCCGCCGACGCTTTCGGCAAGGCCGATCGGCGTGTTCCACTCGGCCTCGCACAGCCGGTTGTAGCGGCTGGCGTCCGGAGCCTTCTCGCGCCTGCGGCCGCAGACGGCGGCGAGTTGCTGGTCGGCCAGCATCACGGTTCGCGCTTTTTCGAGCCAGCCGGGGATCAGTTCGCAATCGCCGTCGATGAAGTGGACGAGTTCCAGCTGTGGATCGCTTTCCAAATGCCAGTGCCACCCGGCATTGCGCGCCCGCGCCGCCGTGAAGGGGAGGGCCGGGTCGAGTTCCACCACCGGCAGCCCCCGTGCCCTGACCCGCTCCACGCTGCCGTCGGTCGAGCCGGAATCTACGTAGACCACACGCTGTCCGGTCCGCGTGACGCTGTCGATGCACAAGGTCAGGCGCGCGCCTTCGTTGCGGCCGATGATGACGAAGCCTACTGGCGTCACGGTAAACGCTCCGTGCGGGTCCACTCCCGCTCGCGCCGGGTCACGAACTGGGCGATCAGCGGCAGCTTCCAGACGAAGTAGCCCGGCAGTTCGCGCAAGGACGACCACGGCAGCGCGTCGCGCCCGTGATGCCACCATGCGAGCGACACGCCGAGCGCCGCCGCGACCTGAGCCGCCAGCAAGGTCAGGAACGGCGCCGTCGGTCCCGCCAGCGCGAGCACGATCCCCAGAGCGGCCGCCGAGCAGAGCGCCAGCAGCACGGTCGGCGGCACCATGAGGTCCAGCGCCACCACCGCCAGCGCCGGGCGCCGTACCGCGCGCGCCAGCAGTCTGGGCACGTAGCGCCAGGCGGTCTGCATCATGCCGTGCTCCCAGCGGCGGCGCTGGCTGCTTGTGCCCTCGACCGAACTGGTGGCGCTCAGGATGCGGGCGCCGGGCTCGACGACCACGCGCCTGCCCGTGAGCAGCAGGTCGAGACCCATCTCCAGGTCCTCGACCAGAGAGCCGCCGGGCCAGCGCATTTCCAGGTACATCGCGCGCGGAAAGGCCATGCCCGAACCCTGCAGCAGCGCCATGCCGGACAGGCGGGCCAGCCCCTGCAGCCGCACGAGGTTCTTGACGAGGAAGGCGAAGCTGGAAACCCGTACGACCGCGCCCGCATCGCGCGGGGCGGCAAGCAGGAAGATGCCCTGCACGGCGGCATCGCGCCGCGCCGCCGTCTCCGCCAGCGTCGTCAGGGAGCCCGGCATCGCCCGGCAATCGGCATCGAGCACGATTACCGCGCCGCAGTCCGGACGATGCTCGGCGATGAAGGCGCGGGCGTAGTCCAGCGCATGGCCCTTGCCGCGAAGGTCCGGATCGCGGCGTTCGATCACCGTCGCGCCCAGCGCGCGTGCTCTTGCCGCCGTATCGTCGGAACAGTTGTCGGCGACCACCAGCAGTTCGTCACCGCCGCGCAGCTGCGCCAGAGCCGCGCGGGCGCTAGCTTCGATCCCGGCGGCTTCGTCGTGGGCGGGCATGACGACGATGAAGGACGGCGCCTTCCCGCTCTCCACCGAAGGTCCACGCCGTGCACCGACGAGGCATTCGAGCGCCAGCATCGCCGTCGGCAACCCCGCCGCGACCGCCATCCACCATGCAGAGCCAAGCGCCATGCGATCGGCGAGCGCAAGCACATCCATCCGCTTCCCCCTCTCGCGCCCCACGGCGCCAGCTTCACCGGGGTCGAGGATAAGGAGCCGCCGAGGGGCCGGGCAGCCCTGAAACTCCCTTGGAAGTTCTCATGATCGACACCGGACTGCCCCGGCCAATAGACTTGAGCCCGAAGCTTCATTGCGGATTTTCAAGGAGAGTTGCTGCGTGCACATCGGGCTCTGCTCACATCGTCGGCTGCCGTTTGCGCGCATGATGACCGGACGCGTGACGCCCGGAAGCGCGACACAATGACCGCGCAGGCCCCGAGCGCCGGATGGGCGCCGCTCCGCCCCGGCCTGATGAGCCGACTGCGCGGCGCGGCTCTGCGGGACACCAACGTCGTCGTCGCCTCGGTGGTGGTCACGAACCTGCTGCGGGCGGTGAGCAGCATGATCCTCACCCGGCTGCTGGCACCGGAGGTGTTCGGCATATCGGGCGTCATCGCCTCGCTGCAGTTGACCATCGCCTTGCTCAGCGACTTCGGCTTCCAGGGCTTCATCGTCCGGCAGAAGGACGGCGACCGCAAGCGCTTCCTCGACACGGTGTGGACGGTGGCGGTGCTCCGTTCGCTGCTCCTCACGGCGATCATGGCGCTGCTGGCGGTGCCGATGGCGCATGTCCTCGGCAGGCCCGAACTGGCCCCGCTGATCGCCGCCGCCTCGCTGCTGTTCCTGGTGGACGGCCTCGCATCGACCAGCATGATCACGGCGCTGCGCAGCGGCCGCATCCTGCGGCTGTCGGGCGTCGAACTCTTCGCGCTGATGATGCAGATCGCGGCGAGCGCGCTGCTGGCATGGGCCTGGCCGACCTACTGGGCGATCCTGGGCGGCATGTTCATCGGCACCGGGCTGAAGTCGCTGCTGAGCTTTGTGGTGTTCCCCGACGCCCGGCGCGCCTTCGGGCTGGAGCGCGAGACGCTGAAGGCGCTTTGGGCGTTCTCCCGCTACGTCACGGGATCGAGCATCATCTACCTGATGGTCACCCAGTGCGACAAGCTGGTGCTGGCCAAGTTCATGCCGCTGGACCAGTTCGGGTTCTACGTCCTTGCTGGCAACCTCGCCTCCGCGCCGCTGGCCTTCGCGGGCAACTACACCAGCCGCGTGCTGCTGCCTGCCTATGCCGCGCTGTGGCGCGAAGGCGCGAGCGACCTGAAGGCGCAGTTCTATGCCCGGCGAAGACTGCCTTCCATCCTCTACGCCGCCGCGACCGGCGGGATCATCGGCAGTGCGCCGCTCATCATCGGTCTGTTCTACCACTCCATCTACGCCGAGACGGCATTCTACATGCAGATCCTGTGCATCTCCTCGCTGCTGGCGATGCCCTCCAACGCGGCGAACGAAAGCCTGATCGCGACCGGCCGGGTCAGCGCCTATTTCGAAGCCAACCTCGCCAAGCTCGCGTGGCTGATCGTGATGGGAACCGCAGGCTATCTCCTGTGGGGACAGATCGGGCTGGTCGTGACGGTGGGCACCATCGAAGGCGCGGCGCTGGGGCTGAAGTGGTGGCGCATGTGGCAGGTGAACCTGCTGGACTTGTGGCAGGAGGGACTGTTCCTCGGCGCCGGGCTCGTCGGCGCGCTTCTCGGAGTGGGGGCCAATCTCGTGCTGGGCCCGTTCCTGACATGAGCGACATTCCCGACAACGACACGCTGCTGATCTATGCGCCGGTGCCGCTGCACCGCGATGCGGCGGGCGATCTCTTCGTCGAGGCGCAGGCGGTGAACGGTCTGCGGCTGTGGGCCGCCAACTTCGCGCGCGTCATCGTCATGATGCCGCTGAGCCCGGAGCCGGTTCCTGCGGGCTGGGTGCCGGTTTCCGACACCGGCGGCAAGCTGGACCGGGTCCGCTTCGAGATGCTGCCGATGGCCTACCGGCCGGACCAGTTCCTGCGTCATCTGCCGGCGACGCGTCGCCATATCCGCAGGCTGATCGCCGAGGCGCAGTGGCTCAGCTTCGCGATCGGCGGCCTGTTCGGGGACTGGGGCGCGGTTGCCGGTTTCGCAGCCCACGACATGGGCCGCCCCTTCGCCGTGTGGACCGACCGCGTGGAATCCGAAGTCGTCCGCAAATCGTCGGCGAGCGGCCCCTGGAAGGAGCGTCTGCGCGCCCGGCTGACTCACCGGCCGATGGCGCTGCTGGAGCGCGCGGTGATCCGCCGCGCCTCGCTCGGCCTGTTCCACGGGCGGGAGACTTACGAGACTTACGCGCCCTTCGCCACAGGCCCGGCGGAGGTGGTCCACGACATCCACATCGCGCCCGGCGACCACATCACCGCGGATCGCCTCGCCGTCAAGGTCGCGCAGGCGGGTGAAGGGCCGCTGCGGCTGGTCTACACCGGGCGAGCCGATCCGATGAAAGGCCCGCTCGACTGGATCGAGGTGCTGGAGCGCCTTGCCGCGACGGGCGTGGACTTCCGCGCCCGCTGGCTGGGCGACGGATCGGAACGGCCCGCGATGCTCGCCCGCATCGCCGCCGCCGGGCTGGAAGCGCGTGTCGAGATGCCCGGCTTCGTGACCGATCGCACCGCGATCCTCGAAGAACTGCGCGGCGCCCATGCTTTCCTGTTCTGCCACCTGACGCCGGAATCGCCGCGCTGCCTGATCGAGGCGCTGGCGTCCGGCTGTCCGATCGTCGGCTACGGCAGCACTTATCCGGCGGACCTCATCTCCGTCCACGGCGCGGGCGTGCTCGTGCCGATGGGCGACAGGGCCGCGCTGGCCGGGGAACTGGCCCGGCTGGACGCGGACCGCCCCCGGCTCTCGGACCTGATCGTCAAGGCATCGCGCGACGGCGCGCCGTTTACCGACGAGCACGTCTTCGAACACCGCAGCGAAGTCATCCGCCGCCATCTCGGCCCGGCCAATGCCATGGCGGGAAGCCATCCGGTAAGGCCGCGAGCGGGCAAGCCGGCGATCTCCGGGGCCTGACGACCCGCCGCCGTTATCGGGTCCGACATGGCGCATCCTTGTTCATTTGTATCGTCGTCATTCCCGCGAAGGCGAGAACCCATCTCCTGACATTGCCTGTTGCACGGCTTTCAGATGGGTTCCCGCTTTCGCGGGAATGACTAGCGCTGGTTTCGATCGAGGCAAGGTCAGGTTTACGCCGATGCCAATCCCGGCTGCGCGGTCGCCTGCCGCACACCCGGCGCGGGCCGCTGCCGCAGCGTCTGCTGGTACTCTTCCTCCGCCTGCTGCGCGGCATAAGTCCGGCTGATGGCCCGGATGGCGGCGGCGAAGCCCATGAAGCCGATCGTCAGGTAGGCCATGCGGGTGGCGAAAAACGTGAAGAACAGCGTTGCCGCCAGCGCGGCGAGGCTGCCGAACACGAAAGCCGCCGGCACCGCCGTCCCCGTCGCGATCTCGGCGCGGCGCATGCGCCACAAGTACGAGAGCGGGGCCGTGAAATTCCACACGAAGGCTGCCAGCCCGATGACCCCCGAAACGAGCGCGAACCACAGGTACGAGTTCACGTAGTCGATGATGCCCTCTCCCTGGCGCATGTCGTTCAGGCGCACTTCGAGCTGATCACGGGAAAAGCCGACGATCGGGCTGTCCCAGAACTCCTGCACGCCGCGATCGAAGAGGGCGCGGCGATATTCGCCGGTCTCGCTCGCCTGGCCCGACAGGCCGAGGGAGTCGGAGAAGGACGGGTAGATGCTGGCCGCAGCGAAGATCAGCGTCAGCGCCGCCGCCGTCGGCGCGGCCTTGCGGACGAGCGCGCTCCAGCGACCGAGGAACATGTCGGCGAGCAGGACCGCGATGCCCAGCGCCACCCAGGCATTGCGCGACTGCGGCGCAGAAAGGCCGAGGAACAGGGCCGCGCAGAGCAGACCATGGCGCATCCGGGTCCGGAAATCGTCGCGAATGAGCCACAAGGCAAGCATGCACAAGGTCATGACCAGCGCGATCGAGGTCGGCTCGTTGAACGGTCCGCCCGGTCGCATGAAGGCACCGCGCACTTTGACCGCAAGCAGCTTGGGCACGTCGTAATGCCAGTACAATTCGTTGTACATCGGCCAGTTCTGCACCATCTCGAATACGAGCACGCCTGAAATCGCGATGCCGGAGCAGGCGAACCAGCACATCCCCGTGCGCATCGAGGCGAGATCCCTGAAACCCCGGCTGAGGATGAAGTACGGCATGCCGTAATCGAAACCGATGTTGATCGTCGTGCGCAGGAAGTGCGTAAGGCTCGTCTCGCGGGCGGATGCAAAGACCATGACGAGCAGAACCACGGCGACGCGCATGTCATCGCCGCGCCCGATCCGCGCCTTGCCGGGCGCGATGACGATCGCGATGACCGCGCCCAAGGCCAGCATGTCGTGCACGCTGATGTCGAACAGCTTAATGCCGGCCAGCTCGACCGCCTGGTCGAGACTGGGGAGCAGCATCAGGCTGTACAGATAGACCCCCGCGATCTCTTCCGACCGACGGGCGAACAGCGGAACCCACATCAGCATGACGAAGTAGAGCATCCACACGTTCGGCAGCAGCCAGGCGACGGCGGGCATGAAGAAGGTGATGAGCACCGCCTTCACCGCCATCTCCTCGCGCAGAGGCGCACGCAGGCATCGCAGGAACCAGAGCACGCCTGCCGTGCTGCAAACGGCGCCGTAGAATCCCGGCTTGGCGACGACGAACAGGATGGCGGCCGTGACCAGCATGGCCACCACGATGAGCGGCATCGCTGACGAATTCTGTCGGTTCAATGGCTTGCCTCCAGGAAGCGGTGCACGGCCTGATACTTGGGCGCCTCGGCGATCGGCTGGCCGCCGTATTCGCGCAGGCCCCACGAGCCGTATTCGGAGATCGGCGCGGTCGATGCATAGAGCATCATCGTGTCGCCGAAGCGGTCGCGCCACTCGGTAAGATAGCGGGCATAGGCCTGCCCCATGCGCGGATCGCGCTGCACCGACCGGGCAAGCGCCAGATCGGGCGTGACGAGGTGCTGCCCGGCTTCGTACGTGATGTAGCGCTTGCCGTACTGCGCGGCGATCTCGCGCTGCTCACCCGCCATGTCGAGCGACTTCTCGATCGCGGCGGGCATCGCCGCGAAGACGCGGTCGGTATCGCCGGCATGGTAAGCGTCCATGTCCATCCACACATAAGGCGCGGTCGCCAGGGCATCGACCCAGTCGGCGGTATCGCGAAAGCCCAGAATCATGCGCGCAAGACCGGCATTGGCGTTCTGCGTCGCGGCGACCCGCACGAGCGCGCCGGGCCTGTCGGCGAACACCTGCGTCCAGATCCGCATCGTCTCGGTCACCCGCTCGGCGTAGCGCTCCATCGCGGCGCGCGTCGCGTTGCCGTCGCCCAGCCCCCGCGCCAGCCCCTCGCGCTCGGCATCCTTGGTCGCGTCGAACATGTCGTTCCAGACCTCGTTGCCCAGTTCGACGTAGACCCGGCTGCCCGGATCGAGCCGCTGGTGGACGAGCTGCGCGAAGCTGCGCACGTAGGCCTCGTCGGCGTGGAAAGGCAGGGTGAACCAGGCGTCGGCGTGGACCGTGTTGGCAAGGTCCACCATGTCCTCCACCGAGGCGCCCGCAGGCCCGGACTGCGAAGAGGTTTGCGGGAGTGCCCGCTGGCTCCAGGTCAGGCGCAAGTTGTCGTTGGTGCGCTGCCAGTCCATGAAGCGCAGCACCCCGAAGCCCGACACGAAGTTCACGAACTCGGGGTCGAAGCGGACGCTGGCGGGCGTGCCTGCCTTGCGGCAGTCGATGTCGCGCACCGGATCGCGCGGGTCGGTGCGGGTAAGCTCGATCCACGCCATCTCGTTCTCCTGGCCGGTCGGCGAGAGTTTCAGGTCGAGGCTGTGCGGCCCGCGCCCGGTCACTTCGACCACGCCGTCGGCTTCAAGCTGGCCGGTGCCCAGGAAAGTGCAGCGCACTTCGACCGGCCGGAACGGCGCGGCGGGCATGACAAGCAGCCGCGTCGCGCTCTGGCCCGGCTCGAGCTGTTTCACCCACCCCAGCGCGTCGAGCTGGCCTGCAGGCATCGGACTCCAGCCCTCTCCGCGCGACTGGAACCATTCGCTTTGCGCGATCATGTTCGCGAAGGCCTGCTGGCGGTTGTACCAGTGCAGCGTGAACAGGTTGATTCCGATGGTCGTTTCCGGCGCGGGCGCGACCCGGACCGACCGCAGTTCGGTGCCCCCGGCCGCCTGCCACGCCCCTCCGACGTAGAGCAGCGCGGACAGCGATGCCGCCCCTCCGACCAGCATCGCCAGTGCCATGCGGTTCATGATTCGCCCCCGGATCATGCCCCGCGCCTATGCGTGCAGCGGCGTTCGCGCCGGGCCCGGAGCCCGGCTGCTGCGCCACATCTGGTGGATACGGAAGATTTGCGGCCCCTCGATCAGATAGCGCCGCCAGAGCCGCTGCGGGTTGGAGCAGAGCCGGAAGGCCCACTCCATCGACATCTGCTGGATGACCACCGGCGCACGCTCCTGCTCGCCGGACAGGAATTCGAGGCTGGCGCCGATGCAGAAGCCGATGCCCTGCCCGCCGCGCGCTTTCGAGACGCGCCGCGCGATGATCTCCTGCTGCGGCGAGCCGACGGCGAGGAAGGAATAGCGCGCCTTCGCCTCGACAAGGAAGCGCACCGCCCGCGCCGTCTCGCGCGGGTCCTTGATGAAGCCCATCGGCGGGTTGTAGTGCCGCACGTTGCGCAGCCCGTAGAGATCCTTGATCCGCGCCACGGTGGCCTCGCTGCCGCCCAGGATCGCGACGGCGTCGTCGGGGGCTATGCCCTGCTCGAACAGGCGCAGCGTCAGGTCGCTGCCCGTCACCACCGGAAGCTCGCGGCCGTCACCGCGCGCCAGGCGGGCGAGGATGCGGCTGTCGCACAAGGTCATCCACGCGTCGCGGTACGCGGGCCACAAGTCCGAACGCCGCCGCAGCAGCCGCACGACATGATCGACGTTGGGCGTGACGATATAGGTGAAGGGCGCCGTGGGCGGCCGCTTGCACACCGCGTCCATCGCCGTCGGCAGGTCGATCGGCGTGAAGTCGAGGTCGAGGAATTCGACATCGTCGCGGTGCGCTCCGCGATCGGCAGCCTCATGCCCGGCATCGAGATCGAGCACATCCGGCAGCGGCAGACCCAGGGCGGGTGCCAGTGCGGGCGCAGGAATTTCAAGGCCGGTGATGTTCAGGTGTTCAAGCGACATAGAGCGTACCTCCCCACACGCGATTATGCCGCCGCCCTGCGCCGTGGTCTTCCCGAGCAACTGCGCAGGGTGAAGGGAGAGGCCCATTCCGCCTGCCGAAAATCCCCCTGGGAAATATCCGCAAGGTGTGCGCGACGAGCCGATGCGGGTTTCTCCCCACGGATAAGCACGCCCTCCAATGGGAGAATTTTCGGCAAGTACCGCATGGGGTTAGCTTTTCGACAGACCGGCATTCGATGTCGGCTGTGGGGGTAGACATGCTTCAATCGAACGATTCACATCGGTCGCGCACCGCGCGCCGGTCGATCCGAGCCGTTGCGGCGGCCGCTTCGCTGATCGCCCTGGGCCTTGCGGTCCACCCGGTCGCAGCGCAGGTCAAGGCTGGCAGCCCTGCCAGTCCGGCGATCGCGCCCGCCGTATCCGGCGCCCAGTCCGCCGCCGCGATGCCCGACGCCGCCTCGGCCACGCGCTACAAGGTGAAGGCGGGCGACCAGCTCGACGTATTCGTCTGGGGCGAGGAGCGCATGCAGCGCCAGGTTCTGGTCCAGCCGGACGGCACGTTCGCCTTCCCGCTGGCGGGAACGATCCGCGCCGACGGCCGCAACGTCACCGACATCGCCGACGAGATCCGCGGCCGCATCGCGCTCAATTACACGGCCGCACCGCCCGACGTGACGGTGACCGTGCGCGAGACCGACGGCACGCGCTTCTACGTGCTTGGCAAAGTCCGCACGCCCGGCAGCTACACCAGCCGCTCGGTCCCGAACATCCTGCAGGCGCTCAGCATGGCCGGCGGCACCGCCGAGTTCGCCGATACCGGCAGCGCGGTGATCCTGCGCCAGACCCGCAATGGCCAGGTGGTGGAGCGCATCCAGCTGAGCAAGCTGCTGAAGGGCGCCCGCTCGCTCAATTCCGGTGCCCTCGGCACCCCGCTGCCGACGCTCCAGAGCGGCGACGTCCTGCTGATCCCGTGACGGCGGTACGTCGTGGCACCCTGCTCCTCCTGGCCGTCGCCCCGTCGACGCTGGGGCTCGCTTCCACCGATGCGGCCGCGCAGGAGCAGCCGCCCTACATCGAATTCGACATGACGGGGTTCACGGGGCGCAACCCGTTCCTCACCACGGACGACCGCAAGATGACCTCGGGCGGCGAAGTCTCCGCGCAAGGCAGCGCGGGGGTCAGGATCGATCCCAAGACCACGCTCGATCTGGACGGCAAGCTCGCCTATCGCCGCTACAGCCGTCGGTACGGGGATTTCGTCACGGGGTACGCCCGGACGGCGATCGACTATCGCGGCAGCGAGCGCTTTTCGGCCCGCACCGAGGGCGGCTTCGAGCGCCTCCTTCCGC
This sequence comes from Novosphingobium sp. 11B, assembly GCF_054589055.1. Lineage (NCBI taxonomy): Bacteria > Pseudomonadati > Pseudomonadota > Alphaproteobacteria > Sphingomonadales > Sphingomonadaceae > Novosphingobium > Novosphingobium sp. 11B. Next base: position 37,091 of record NZ_BAAILP010000079.1, read on the forward strand.
TGGAAGGCGGCACCGGCTCGATCGATGCCGCGATCGACCCGGTGAGCCTGCAGGAACGCTACGAACTCAAGCAGAGCATGCGCTGGCGTCCCGACCAGTACATGACGGTCAGCGGCGAGGCGGCGTGGAGCCGGTTGTCGCCGCAAGGTTCGCTGCTGCTGCGCCGGACCGACGCCACCAGCTTCGGCCTCGGCCTGGAGCGCAGGCTTTCGGGCACCTCCTGGGTCGGCCTCGGCGGTATGGCGACGTTCAGCAAGTCGGCGGACCGATCGGAATCGGATTCGGCGATCTTCGTCCTCAAGGCCGGTTCGCGCATCGCGCCGAACCTGTCGATCCAGGCCGAAACGGGCGTCTCGAAGATCACCCGGCGCGAACCGGGACGGCCGAACGAGAACAACCCGTTCCAGCTCACCACCGCCCTGTCCGTATGCTACGATCCGCGCCGTCTGCGGGTGTGCATCGAGGGCCGCATCTCGCCGGTCGTCACCAGTTTCGGCGGCATCCAGCGCGAGAAGGTGCTGACCACCACCTTCGACTTCCAGACCAGCGATCGCGGCAGGCTGAGCGCGAGCGGCGAGTATCGCTCGGTTCCCAGTCCCACCTTCGGATCGGACGCGAAGATCGTGCGCCTGTCCACGACTTACGAGCACCGCCTCGACGACCGCTTTCGCCTTCACATCGGCGCGGACTATGACCGCCGCACCGGCATGACCACCCAGACGCAGAAGTCCTGGACGATCCGGGCCGGCGTCACCTTCCGGATACCCAGCCGATGAACAGCACGACCCAGACATCTGCGCCCGTTTCGCCGCCGGCATCCATCGTGGGCGATACCGACTCCCTCGGCATATACCCGGTCGAGATCCTGGCCATGCTGCGTCGCCGGTGGCGCTGGCTGATCGCGCCGACCCTGCTCGGAGCCGCCGCAGCGGCGGGCTCGGTGGTGATGCGAGAGCCGGTCTACCGGTCCTATGCGACGTTGCTGATCGATTCCCCGCAGATCCCGCAGAGCCTGATCTCCTCGCCCATCACCGAAGTGGCGGACGAGCGCATCGCCAAGATCCGCCAGCAGATCGTCAGCCGCGACAGCCTGACGCGACTGATCGAGCAGAACCGGCTTTATCCCAGCGAGCGCGCGGCGATGGACTATCCCAAACTGCTCGAGATCATGCGCACGAAGATCGGGGTGAACCTCGTCGCCGCCAACCAGGCGCAGGGACGCGGCGGCACGATCGCCTTCAACCTCACCTTCGACTACCGCGATGCCCGCACCGCGCAGGCGGTGACCGAGCAGCTGACCAAGATGTTCCTCGTCGAGGACAAGCGCTTCCGCACCGAGCAGGCCACCGGAACCGCCGCCTTCCTCGCCAAGCGCTCCGACGAACTGCGCCGCCAGCTGCGCGACCTTGCCGAGAAGCGCCGCGGCGTGCAGGCCCGCTATGCCGGTTCCCTGCCCACCGACGTCGCGCTCAGTTCGCAGTCGAGTTCGGCGATGCGCGCGGAAATCTCGCGCACCGATGCCGAGACGCAGGGACTGGTGCAGCAGTCCAGCCTGCTCGCCGCCCGCCAGCAGGAACTGGAGCGCACCCCGCCCGGCATCGAAGGGATGCAACGCGCCGAGGAACGCCTCTCCGCACTGCTTTCCACCCATTCGGAAAATTTCCCCGACGTGATCGCCGCCCGCGCCGAAGTGGCACGTCAGCGCGCCCTGGTCGCGCGGGAACCGGGCCGGGGCGAGACGCTGATCGAGGCCGAGATCGCCGCCGGGCGCGAGCGCATCTCCACCCTCGCCGCCCGCCGCGCGGAACTGGTGCGCACGATGGCCGACATCGACGCCCGCGTCGCGCAGGCACCGCAATCGGCCTACGAACTCAACACGATCGAGCGCGAGTACGACAACATCAAGCGCCAGTACGACTCCCTGCGCGAAAAGCAGCTCGACGCGCAAGTCGCCGCCAACCTCCAGTCGGAGGACAAGGGCGAGCGCTTCACCGTGGTCGATGCGCCCAACCTGCCGCTGCACCCGCTCGGCCAGAAGGGCTGGATGGTCGTGCTGATGGGCATCGCCGCCGGGTTCGTCATGGGCCTCGTCCTGATCATCGGCCGCGAGATGCTGACCGGCACGATCCACGGCACCGAAAGCCTGCGCCGCGCCGTCCGCGCCCCGCTGTTCGGAGCCGTCGCCACCAGCCGCACACCCACTTTTCTCGATCGGCTCGCACGCTGGCTGCCGGGCCGGGCGCATGCCGCAGCCTATTCGCCAGCCTAAGCCAGTCATAACGGGAGCAGGCCCATGAACGCCGAAGTGCCATTCATTCCGCAAGGCGGCATCGAAGTCCCCGCCGTCGCCGGCATCACCTTCACGCCCGATGCCGCGCACCTGGCCGACAACCACATCGTCGGCCTCGCCCCGCCGAGCAACGAGCTGCGTCCCTTCACGATGATCCGCTCGGCCTTGCTCGACCACGCCCGCGCCACTGGCACCCGCGTCTTCGCGGTGACCTCGGCCGAGCCCGGCAACGGCAAGACGCACATCACCCTCAACCTCGCCATGGCCATGGCACGCATTCATCCCACCGTCCTCGTCGAGCTGGACCTCCGCCGCCCTGCCCTGGGCGAGCGGCTGGGCCTGCCGGACGACTATGCGGGAGTGGAGGACTACCTTGCCGGTGAGTGTCCCTGGAGCGCCACGCAGGCGCGGATCGAGGGGCTCGACCTTACCGTCCACCGCGTCCGTAGCGCGCGCGACGATGCCGAGGCACTGCTCGCCTCCAACGCACTGGCGCTGGCGCTGCACAACCGGCACTCGATCGACAGCGGGACGATCTGCATCATCGACACGCCGCCCGCGATCCTCAGCGACGACCTCGCGCTGATCGCCCGCAATGTCGATGGCATCCTGATCGTCGCGGAAGAAGGCCGCACCGCCAAGGCCGCCCTTCAGGAGATCATGCAAGCCGTCAGCCCGACGCCGATCATCGGCACCGTGCTCAACCGGTCCATCTCGCAGACCGCGAGGCGGGTCGATTACGGGTACTACAAGAGCGGCTCCAGGCAGGCCTGACGCGGCCGCACACCGCCCCATACCGGAGGATGCAATGACGATCCTGAAGCTGAAAGCGCGCGCCCGATGGCTGCGCGACCTTCCCTCGCAGACGGCGCTTGCGGTGCTCAACGAAAAGCGCCTGCGCCTCTGGCTGGGCAAGCGACACCGGGCCGCCGTAAGCCGCCATGCCCGCCGCCTGCCGGATCTCGACGCCATCGGCAACGACATCGTCGCGCAGCTCAACCGCAAGGGCGTTTGCGTGACCACGCTAGACGCGCTGAAAATCCACGGCGCCGCCGAGGTGGTCGAGACGGCATGGGCTCTGTCCAGCGACTTCGCCCCCGAAGCCCGTGCGCTGGCCGCCGGGGGCAGGCAGTTCATCATCGTTCCGCCCGCCGAGATCGTGCGCAACCCCGACATCTACCGCCTCGGCCTGCACGAACGCCTGCTCGACATCGTCGAGAGCTACATCGGCCTGCCGGTCGCCTACGACGGCGTCGCGATCAATTACACCGTCGCCGACGGGCAGGAGGTCGCCACCCGCAAGTGGCACCGCGACCGGGAGGACCGGCGCATGCTCAAGGTCGCGATCTATCTCCACGACGTCGATGAGGAAGGCGGGCCCTTCCAGTGCATCGCCCGGCAGGACACCATACGCAACGACATCGACGGCTACCGCTACGAATTCGGCGAAGATCCGCTGCTCAAGGCGCGGCTGGGGCCGGACTACATCGACGACATGGTAAGCTGCACCGGCCCGAAGGGCACCGTGGTGTTCTGCGACACCGCGCGCTTCTTCCATCGCGGCAAGCCCGCCACCGCGCGCGACCGGGCCGCGCTGTTCTTCAGCTATTTCGCCAGCCCGCCGCGCCATCCCTTCCTGTGCGAACGCAGCGGCATCGATCGCGGTGAAGCATTGGGCATGATCGAGGGACTGGACGAACGCCAGCGCCGCGCCGCGCTATGGCGCCGCCAGCTCTCGCCGGTCATGCGGATGATCCCTCCCGCCAGCGTCTGACGCGCGGGTCACCCTTGTCGGAGCCTGATTTTCCTCGGTTGAAACACCCGTAGTCATCCCCGCGAAGGCGGGGATGACGAGGCCGATCGCGAGCGCAGCATGC
>NZ_BAAILP010000079.1:41373-64101 GCF_054589055.1 Novosphingobium sp. 11B
CAGCGCACCAGCGGCTCCAGCAAATCCACCATTCGGGCCGCGCAGCGTTCGGGATCGTGGCGTTCGAGGACGCGGGCGCGGGCACGCTCGCCCATTTGCTCCAGTTCCTCAGGCCAGGCATCGAGCGCGGCGTCCAGTGCCTGCTCGATCGCATCCACGCAGCCAGAAGGCACCAGCCAGCCGACCTCACCGTCGACCAGTTCCGGGATTCCGGCGATGGCCGTGGCGATGACCGGGCGGCGCAGCGCCATCGCCTCCATGAGCACGACCGGCAGCCCCTCGGCGAAACTGGGCAGAACGAGTGCGCGGGCGGAGCGCAGGGCATCGCGGATCGTCTCCGGACTCGCCCAACCGTGCAGGGTGACGGCACCGCCCAGCCCCAGTCGCGCGATCTGGGCCGCGATGATCGCCTCGTCCTCGCCGCCGCCGATCAGGTCCAGCCGGATCGGGCGGCGGGCGGCAACCCGGGCGACGGCCTCCAGCAGCAGCGGCAGGCCCTTCTGGGCGCTGAGACGCGCGACGCAGACGAAGCGCGTGTCGTCTCCGGGCGCGCCCTCGATCGTCGCCACGTCATCGTCCGCGAGCCCCGCGAAGAACGCCGGGTCCGGTGCGCAGTGGACGACGTGGATGCGCGGCCAGTGATCCGGGTGCGACCAGCGCATCAGCTGCCCGCGGCCGAAGCTGGACACGCCCACCACGAAGGCGGCCTCGGCGATCTTGCCCGGCAGGTCGAGGCCGCGCGGCGCATCGAATTCGTCCGGGCCGTGCGCGGTGAAGCTGTAAGTCACCGGCGCCAGCCGTGCCACCAGACGCGCCACCATCGCCGGGTTCGTCCCGAAATGGGCATGGAGATGCGAGACTCCCGCCGCCTCCAGCCTGCACGCCAGCAGCGCGGCTTCGGCGAAGTAGGCCAGCGCACGAATGCGATTGCCGCTTCCGCCGGTTCGCCAGGCCAGTTGCAGCGCGCGCAAGGCGGCTCGAGGGTGCCGGGCAAAGCGATCCAACATCGCCGACGCAAGCGCCCCTCGATCCTCCAGCAGCGCCGTAGTGCGGGCCGCCTCGGCGCGCTCAGCTGCATCTGCGGGGGCTTCTCCGGCACGGCGCACGGTGAAGCGGTGGACCGCGAACCCCTGCCGCTCCAGCGCCGCGATCTCGGTCTGGATGAAGCTGTGGCTGATCTTCGGATAGACGTTGCTGAGATAGGCGATCGCCGCGCGCGCGCGGGGCGGCGAAGCGCGGCGTGAAGCGCCTGCCCACTGCATACCCGAATCGTGCCTGAAGGCGAGCGGCGCGGCGGCCGGTTCGATGATCTCCATAATCCCGTCATTATGCTCCCTGCGGAAGCCCACGGCATTGCGGGTTTTACTTAGGGAATTGACGGTGGGAGCCCCGGGAGCGTGATCCCCCGGATGCCCCCCGGGTGCCCACCGTGGGATGAATCGGTTTCACTGCGGGAGACCGGTCTTGTCGGCATTTGCCGCCTTTCGTTCCAGATGGTTGGGCAAGCATCGGAACCGCGAGCAGCCGTCGGCCGGGCGTGGGAGGACGGTCATGCGCCGGGCCATGGTCAAGGGTAGGACGTGGCTCGGTGCATGCCTGGCCCTCGTCGCCGTCGCCACCGTTCCCGCCCAGCACCCCGTCGCCAGTCCGCTGCCGCGCTTCACCGCGCCGCCGGTGGTGCGCGGCGCCTTCGACGCGCCGGACGATGCTCCGCTGCCTCCGGCCGATGCGCAGTCGCAACTGGCGCGCACCTTCAACGCCGCCGTGCCGCTGGCGGGGGGCGTCATCATCGCGGCCCAGCCGTTCTACTTGCGCGCCGCGCCCGAGGATCTGGCACGCGCGACCGACTGCCTCGCCGCTGCGGACTACTACGAGGCGGGCCTCGGCATCGCCGACCAGCGCGCGGTCGCGCAGGTCGTGCTGAACCGGGTACGCCACCGCGCCTTTCCCGCCAGCGTCTGCGGCGTGGTCTTCCAGGGTTCGGAGCGGCGCACCGGCTGCCAGTTCACTTTCACCTGCGACGGCTCTCTGCTGCGCCGCACGCCCTCCGCAGAAGCCTGGCAGCAGTCCCGCCGCGTCGCCACCGAGATGCTGCTGGGCCAGGTCGATCCGACCGTCGGCCTGGCCACGCATTACCACACCGACTGGGTGAGCCCGGCGTGGGATCGCACGATGGACAAGATCGCGGTCGTGCGCACCCACCTGTTCTACCGCTGGCGCGGCACGCAGGTTTTCGAGATGCGCCACACCGGCAGCGAGCCGGACATCGCGATGCTCGCCCGCATCTCCGACGCCCATCGCGCCGCGACGGTCGGCTCGGAAGCGCCGCAGCTGCAGTTCCTGCCGGTTATCCCGACCGGACAGCCTCCCCTTGCGGCACCGACACCGCCGGCCGCGCCGAGGTCGGGTCTCGGCAGCGTCCTGGCTGCACCGCCACCGAACGTCTTCCTCGTGACCCTGCCCGCAGGCGGCACCCCCGCCAGCTTCCGCGCTATGGCCGAGCAGCGCTGCGCCGGGGTGAGCCAGTGCCGCTTCATCGGCTGGACCGACGCCGCCCGCACCCCCCGCGCTCTGCCGATGCCCGGCAGTTCGGTCGATGCGATTACCTTCATCTTCGAGCGCCGCAGCACCGCCACCGCGCCCGAGAACCTGCGCTGGGACTGCACCCGCTTCGCGCCTGAAGGCACGGGGCATTGCATCTGATGCGCAGGGGATGCCCCCTTCCGAAAAGTTCGACCGACCTTTGCCGAATTCCGCCGGGACGGCCCGGAACCTAGACATTCCATCGAGGGAGAAATCGCAACGTGTCGGCAGCCCAGCATGGACCTTATCGCCGGGAAATAGACGGACTGCGCGCCATCGCGGTGCTGGCCGTCGTGCTCTACCACTTCGCGGTGCCGGGCCTGAAGGCGGGTTTCGTCGGCGTCGACGTGTTCTTCGTGATCTCCGGCTTCCTGATCGGCGGGATGCTGTGGTCCGAGCTGCTGGATGCGGGCCGGATCGACCTCGGCCAGTTCTACCTGCGCCGCATCCGCCGCCTGGCGCCCGCCTTCTTCGCGATGGGCTCCGCCAGCGCAGTGATCGGCTGGTTCGTGCTGCTCCCCTACGAGCTGCGCAACTTCGGCAAGGAACTGATCGCGTCCAGCCTGTGGATGTCCAATGTCCTGTTCTACCGCGAGGCGGGCTACTTCGATTTCGGCGCCGACAGCCGGGTGCTGCTGCACACCTGGTCGCTTTCGGTGGAGGAGCAGTTCTACATCTTCCTGCCGCTGCTGCTGACCGTGCTCGCACTCGCGCGTGTCGGGCCGAGGGTGATCCTGGGCGTGCTGATCGCGGTCTGGGCAGGCTCGCTGCTGGCCTGCGTGGCCATGACCGCCGGCTATCCGGTGATGACCTTCTACCTCTTCCCGTTCCGCGCGTGGGAAATGCTGTCGGGCGTGCTGCTGGCGATCGCGCTGCGCGGCGCGGCGCTGACCCCGCGCCTGCAGGCCGTGCTGGCAAGCGCCGGGTTCCTGCTGCTCGCCGCCTCCTTCCTGCTGATCGACAGCGCAGGCTTCCCCGGCTGGCAGGCCCTGCTTCCAGTGGCGGGCAGCGCCGCACTGCTGGCGGGAGCGACCAATGCAAGTGGCAACCCCGGCACCGTGCTCTCGCACCCGGCGATGGTCTTCGTCGGGCTGATCTCCTACTCGCTGTATCTGTGGCACTGGCCGCTGCTGATCCTTTCGCGGTACTGGCGCGGGCACTATGCCTCACCGCTGGAGACCGCCGCATGGCTGGCGCTGGTCCTCATCGTCGCGGCGCTGAGCTGGCGCTTCGTCGAGCAGCCCTTCCGTCGCAGCCGCCGCGTCACCTCGCCAGTGCTGCTGGGCAGCGCAGCCGTGGCCGCCGGCGCGACCCTCGCGGTCGGCGCGGTAACGTTCCTCGCCAACGGCCTGCCCGACCGCTTCTCCCCCGAAACGCAAGTCTACATCGCCGCCTCGAGCGGATTCCTGCAGGACACCAGCCGCTGCCGCCATCAAGAGAACGGCCCGCTCGCCGGTATCCGCACATGCGCCATCGGCCCCGACGGCCCGCCCGAGGTGCTGATCTGGGGCGACAGCCACTTGCGCGCGCAGATGGACGGCCTCGCCATGGCCGCGCGCGAGGCGGGGCGGCCCGGCATCATCATCTGGCGTGCCGGATGCCCGCCGCTGTTCGGCCTCGCCAAGCAGGAGAGCGCATCGACGCCCGACCAGGACGTCCTCTGCGCCGAGGAGAACCGGCGCATCCGCGCGGCGATCCGGCAATATCCCGGCATCCGCCGCCTGCTGCTGGTCGGCCGCTGGGCCTACTACGCCGACGGCCGGGGCGTGGGCCGCGACGCTCACAACCTCATTACCCTCTCCCCCGATGCCGGGTCCGGCCTCCCGCAGGGGGACGGACAGGCCGCCCTGTTCGGCGCCGCGCTCAAGCTCACGGTGGCGGAGTTGAACGGCGAGGGCCGCGAGGTCTACCTCCTGCGGCAAGTCCCCGAACTACCCCAGTTCGACAGCATCCGCGTCGCCCGCGATCTCGCCTACGGACGGCTTACCCCCGATCAGGCCCGCACGCTCGCCAGCGTGCAGATGGCCCCCCTGCGCGATCGCAACCGTCAGGCGGAAGCACCGATCGATCAGCTAGTCGCCGACCGGCAGGTGCGCCTGATCGACCCATGGCCACGGCTCTGCCACGGCAGCTGCAGCGGCATGGTAAAAGGCGCTTCGCTCTATTTCGACAACAACCACATGACCTACGAGGGCTCGGTGCGCCTGCGCGACCTGTTCGTGCCGTTCCTCCTCGGCACAGGCCCCACGACGATAGCGGCGGCAGGCCGGTGACCCCGGGCGAACTCACCCGAAAGCACTGGGACGTCATCGTCATCGGCACCGGCATCGGCGGGGGTACGATAGGTCGCCGCCTTGCCGAGCGCGGCCTCTCGGTCCTGTTCGTAGAGAAGGGCCGCGCCGGACACCGCGCCGAGCAGAACCACATGGCAAGCGACGAGATCACCGATCCCGTCGCCCGCCTCGTGCGCGGATCGTGGCCCGAGACCATCCACGCCCGCATCGAGGGACAGGAACACCGCGTCCATCCCGCGATAGGCGCCGCCGTTGGCGGCTCTTCCGTCTTCTACGCCGCCACGCTCGAACGGCCCGAGCCGCACGATCTCGACCACAGCGCCGAGCGCCCGCACCCAACTAACGGTTGGCCGGTCAGCTTCTCTGCGATGCTCCCCTACTTCGACGCGGCGCAGGCCCTGTTCGAGGTGCGCGGTCAGCCGGACCCGCTCGCTACCCACCTGACACCCAACCTCACGGCAGGCCCCGCGATGTGCGAGGGCGATGCCCGGCTGATGGAGGGCATGCGCCGCTCCGGCCTGCACCCCTACCAGTTGCACAGCGCAATGCGCGGCCTTGAAGGCTGCGGCTCGTGCCTCGGCCGCAAGTGCCCTCGCGCCTGCAAGCTGGACGGCCGCTCTGCAGGGGTCGAGCCCGCTCTCGCCACCGGTCGCGCCGCCATAGCCGATCGCTGCGAGGTTATCGAACTGCGCGGCGACGATACCCGCGTTACCCGCGTCGTCGCCCGCCGCGATGGCGAGACGCTGGAGTTCACTGCGTCCCACGTGGTGCTCGCCGCAGGCGCACTGTCCTCGCCGCGCATCCTGCTCGCCTCGCGCTCGGACTGGGCCGAGGGCTGCGGGAACGCGCGCGGCCAGGTCGGGCGATACCTGATGTTCCACCTCAACGAGATGTTCGCACTCTGGCCCCGGCGCAAAGAGGGCTACCCGCAAGCCGCCAAGTCCATCGGCTTTCGCGACCTCTATCACGCCGAAGGGCATCGTTTCGGCATGGTCCAGGCGATGGGGCTGGATGCGGGCGAAGGCGAGATTCTCAGTTACCTGCGCGGCAAGATCGCACGCAGCCCGCTGCGCCGCCTGCCCGGCGCGAGCCAGATGGCGCGCATACCCGCGAAAGTCGCGGCGCGGGTTCTGGGGCAGGCCAAGGTCTTCGTCGGTCTGCTCGAAGACATGCCCTATGCCGAGAACCGCGTCTCCGCCGATCCCAACCGTCCCGGCGGTATCCTGATAGACTACCGCTTCAGCCCCGAACTCCACCAGCGCCGCAAGCTGTTCCGAAAGCTGATCCGCGCCTCGCTGGGACGGCAGCGCGTTCTGTTCCTGACGTATCAGCCGGAGCTGAACTTCGGCCATCCCTGCGGAAGCCTGCGCATGGGGACCGATCCCGCGAAGTCCGTCGTCAATGCCCAGTGCCGGGTTCACGGCATGCGCAACCTGTGGGTGGCCGACGCCTCGTTCATGCCAACCTCGATGGGGGTCAACCCCAGTCTGACCATCGCCGCCAACGCGCTGCGGGTCGGCGATGCGATTCTCAAGGCTGCGGGAACATCGGACCTGGAACACCGTGCCATGAGCCTCGTGTCATGACGCTGGCCATCGTCACCGGGGCCGGTCAGGGCCTTGGCCGCGCGGTGGCGCTGGAACTCGTCGCGCGCGGCTGCATTGTCGCGGGCCTCGCCCGCAGCGAGAGCGACCTTGCCGCCACGTCGAAGCTATGCGCCACCGCCGGGGCGTTCCACCCCATAGCCTGCGACGTATCCGATTACGACGCCCTGCGCGGCGCCTTCGACGCGATCCGCCGCATCGGCCCGATCGCCATCCTCATCAACAACGCCGCCGTCTACCCCCGCCGCGATTTCCTCGACGAGACGCCCGAAAGCTTCATGCACACGATGGCGATCAACCTCGGCGGCATGGTCGCCTGCAGCCGCCTCGCGCTGGAGGACATGGTGAGCCGGGGCACCGGCCGCATCGTCAACGTCACCAGCTTCGCCGACCTCGCGCCGATTCCGGCGAGCGGCGCCTACTCGGTCTCCAAGGGCGCGGGACGAATCTTCACCCGCGCACTGGTCGCGGACCTCGAGGGGCGCTTTCCGGACATCGTGATCAGCGACTGGATCCCCGGTGCCCTGCGCACTGCGATGGGCCTGCCCGACGGCATTCACCCGGCCGACGCAGCCCGCTGGGGCGCCGAACTCGCGCTGTCGAGCGATCCCTCGCTGAACGGCACCCTGTGGGAGCGCAACAACGAGGTCCTGGAGCCGCAATCGCTCAAGCGCCGAGTATTCAACCGCCTGATGCTGCGCCCAGCGCCGACGCCGAGGATGCTCTGCGCTGCGTGAGCCATAGAGGTAGCGGGAACGGGATGAGCCACCGCCTTCCGCTTGGCACCAGGCGGCACACGTCCGCCGTCGCCATTCCGGCCTCCTGCTCCTTCGATACCGCGATGATCTGTTCGTCGCTGAACCTGCTCCGCTTCATATCCATCCGACTCCTTCAAGCGGCGGACTCTGCTCAAATCTGGAGGAAATCCACGGGCTCAGACCAGCGGCTCTGCCGACGATACACCGCAGTTGGCGCGGTCGGAGCAACCTGCGAAGGCAGCGCTTGGCCGCGCCAAAGGCGCGGAGGCAGTCATCTTCACCTGCTCGCCGAGCCAGATTTGCCAGACTTGCATCCCGCGCCGGGCGATGAATCGGTAACTAACGACTTTGGCACTGCGTCAATCAAGCGAGGTTACCGGTTGCAAACAGTGCTAGGATGCTTTTCAGCCTCCAACCGTGTGTGGAAACGAAGGGCGAGGCACGAGGGGCTGCAAGATGCGGGAATGGTCAGAAGGGGAGCTTCGGCAAAAGCTGTCTGCCCGGCAGTACGAGGTTCTCTCGCTGGTTGCCCGGCACCTGTCTTCCAAGGAGATCGGCGCAAGCCTTGGGCTGTCCTACAAGACCATCGACAATCATGTCGCCGACCTGATGGTCAAGCTGGGGGTTTCCAGCCGGGCCGATGCGGCGCGTATTTTCCTAGACGCATCAAAGGGTAGGGAGCGGCTACCTAGTGCGCCGCAACCGCTCGACAGCGACGAGGATGCCGAGGCACAGAGCACTCGTCCGGAAGAAACGAGAGCCGGAGCAGAAGACCAAGCGAGGGCAACGCACCCTCGATGGGAATTCTCGCGGCTCCTCAGTCTTCCTCCGGTCGGGGGCTCCCGTCATGACCTGACGATGGCGCAGCGCATGGCGATGATGGGACAGGTTGCGCTTGTCTCCGTCGTCGGCCTGGCCGCGATCGTCACGGTGATGGTCGGAATTCTCAGCCTGCTCGGCAGGTGAGCTTCACTTCACGGCAAACCTCAGCGTGATTCACGCATCGGAGAAACATATGCGTCTTTCGGAAGCAGGCGGACGAGCGGTCGCCACGGAAATTTCTGGCATGTTCAAGAGCGTCGACACGGCCCTTTTCGACGCCGCGCGCCTTGCCGCGACCATCATGGAGACCAATGCCGCATCCAGCGTCCCGCCGGCCCATCTGCAAAGTGCGCTGGATTCGGCTGCAGCCGGTTTCGCCAAGCTGGTGGAGGGCCGCAAGGACATGGTGCAGATGCATCGCAAGCTCGCCTTCATCAAGGGCGAATCGCAGCACCGGGAGACGGATTGGGGTTGCTTCGGCGACGATAGCCCGAGCGGGCTGCTGAAGACCCCCGAGACGGCGACGGCCCGAGTGTAATCCGGAAAGGGGTGATGGCCTTGACGTCGAACGTCGCAGGTTGAAGTCAAGGCCATGCTCCTGAACCTCGTCTTCGGAATACTCATGTTCGTATCCTGCCTGCCAGCGCTGCTGTGGGGCGGGTGGGAAGGGCGCAGGATATGCCTCATGTTCGTGGTCGCTGCGCTGGCGACCTATATCGGCGCAACGACGTTCAAGACCCAGATCAGCCTCGCGCACTCCACGGTCATGGTGGACTTCGTGCTGCTCATCGGCCTCGCGCATCTCGCGGCGAAGACCGACCGGTACTGGCCCTTGTGGATATGCGCGTTTCAAGCACTCAGCGTCATCTCGTTCCTGGCCTGGGAAATCGTTCCCAATACGCCCCGGCTGTTCAAGGCTGCCTCGGCGGTGTGGAGTATCCCGCAACTGATCGTTCTGTGCGTGGGTCCAATACTCGACCTTCGGCATTCCTCCCGGGGAGCGCGCCGTGCTGAACCTCCATACGCTGACTGACGAACTGGCGCATATCCTCGGAGATCACGCCGAGATCGAGTGCGAGATCGACAACGTTCAGTCCTATCTCGACGGGATTGCCGCACGCCGCAAGGTTGCCCCCGACATCGATGAATGCGCCTGGCTGATGCTCCTTGGCCTTTACCGGGCGGGCAGTGCTCGAAAGGGGGAAATGACCGTCGCGCAGGTTTGTGCTGCGGCGGCCTGTTCATCGAGCAAGGCCATCACGCACGTCTCCTCCTTGCTCAAGGACGAACTCGTCTGTTTTCAGGCAGAGGATGACCGGTCGCAACCTCCTCTCGTCATCACGAAAAAAGGGAGCAAGATGGTGAGCGCATGGCTATCGCTCATGCATCTCGGCGCCCGTACCCCGATAGCTGTCACAACGACATCGATCGTTTCCGCGCTCGAGACCCTTGCCAGGCGCAACAGCCCCGCCGCCGATTGATGGCGCGACCAGGCCAAGACATTGAGACATTCATGAGCACCACATACTGGACGGCGTTCGGTATCGCCGACCAACCAAGGCAGGGGCGTTCGCAGATCGACCGCAGGCGCGCGCTCATCGAGGTCGTGTCGAAAATCGCGTGCAGCGCGGTCTGGACTGAAACGCCAGATTTCATGATCTTCGATTCCCGGATCGCGATAGACGACATCACGGACCGCTTCAAATCAGCCATCGACGATGAGGTGGATCTGTTCGTTCTGGTCTGCACGCATTCGAAAGCCGGGCGGATCGTTGGCGCGAACCCGGACAAGGATATCTTCAAACTGATGACCTCGATCGAGTCAGGCTGAGACCTGAGCCGACACTCGCCAGATCAGCTGGGGAAGTTCGCATCCACGAACAACCTCGTGAACTCGAACGGACTGATCTCCAACCCCTGTTCACTGGCGGATCGCCTGCTGGCCTCCCAGACAGAAGCGATCTCGGAAACGTAGCCCTCGCTGAAGCTCATCCGTTCAGCGACGATTTCAAACCAGGGCCGCGTTCCTTCAGCCTGGACAAACGTCGGGGAGAGGAGGTGGATTGCCTGTTCCTGCTGCTCGGTCAGTTCACCGATCGCGCGCAGCACGAAGGAGTCGAGATACTGGAGAAATGGCTTTTCGGCATAACGCATCATGGCCTGGCTCCCTGACGGGCAGTATAGACCCAAAGGTCCCCGGCATCCAGCCGGGAACACGCAAGTGCTGGAATAACAACCTCTTCCCGCAGTCTCATTCGGGCATGAACCACAGTCGACCTGCCCTTGCTGCAAGATTTGTTCCGCCGCAGCCCGTGTCGTCGTAAAGGCAGGTTGGAGCCTGCATATTTAAACACAATTCATGCTTCCTCCGCAGTGAGCAGGCAAATGAACGAAGATTCGATCGCCGCCATTTCTGCATTGCGATGAATTGCACGGTCGAAGTGGCCGATTGTCAGACTTCGCATCGCTTGAAAGAGGTTGGATCTGCCTGCGCCCACCACTTCGCAGTGCGAGGATCGCGAGCGCCGGAAAGCAGTTCACCGGGTTCAACGAAGGCATAGAGCTCATCAACGGAACGCATCTCCACCGCACTGATACGCTGGCGCAGACCGTCCGGGGTGAATTCATCGGGCGACTGTAGACCGCAGGCAACGACGATGTCGTGAAGCGCTTCAAGCGTCGTCCGTTGGAAACGGGCGACGCGCTCGGCTTTCTCCGGGATCACCAGAGCCCGCTGACGGGCCGGTGACTGCGTGGCGACACCGGTTGGGCACGTATCCGTGTGACAGCGCATGGATTGCACGCAGCCCAGCGAGAACATGAACGAACGCGCGGCATTGCACCAATCGGCACCCAGCGCTGCATTCATGGCAATACCCGCACCGGAACTTACTTTGCCCGATGCTGCCAACTTCACGGGCCCTTTCAGATTCGCTCCCACCAGCGCGTTACGCGCCAGGATCAATCCTTCTCGCAGCGGCATTCCTACCCGATCGGAAAGTTCCGTCGGCGCTGCGCCGGTTCCGCCTTCAGCACCGTCGATGACGATGAAGTCCAGAAGGATTCCCGTCTCCAGCATAGCCTTCGTCACGGCAAACAGCTCGTGCGGATAACCTACGCACAGCTTGATGCCCACCGGCTTGCCGCCCGACAACTCGCGCATGCGGGCGGCAAATTCGACCAGCTCGACGGGCGTGGAGAACGCTGAATGCCAAGGTGGCGAAAGGCAATCCTCGCCCTCGGGCACATCGCGTGTCCCGGCGATCTCGCGGGTTACCTTCGGGCCGGGCAGAAGGCCCCCATGCCCCGGCTTGGCGCCTTGGCTCAACTTGATTTCGGTCATCTTCACGGCATCGTTCGCGGCCCGTTCGGCGAAGCGGCCGGGATCGAATCGGCCCTCCTTGTCGCGGCAGCCGAAATAGCCCGAACCGATCTCCCAAACGACGTCGCCACCGTGCTTCAGGTGATAAGGTGACAGGCCGCCCTCGCCGGTGTCGTGATAGAATCCGCCTATCTTCGCGCCCAGGTTCAGCGCCTCGATAGCGTTCGCTCCCAAGGCGCCGAAGCTCATGGCCGAAATATTCAGCCGTGCCGCATCATACGGCTGCGAGCACTGCGCGCTTCCGACGTGCACGCGCGTTTCCTTGGGGGCGTCACGCGAAGGCGCAATGCTGTGTGCCAGCCATTCATATTCGTCGGAATAGACGTCGAGTTCGGTTCCGAAGGGGTGGGCCGCTACATCGCCCTTGGCGCGCGCGTAGACCAGCGCTCGCTCGTCGTGGCTAAAGGGCCGGCCGTCGAGATCGCTCTCGACGATATAGGCGCGCAGGAAAGGCCGCAGCCATTCAAAGAACCAGCGGAAGCGTGCGGACGCTGGGTAGTTCCGGCGCAGCGAATGCCTCGTCTGGAACAGGTCCACCAGCGAAATCACCAGAACAGGCAGGCTGGCTAGCAGCAGCCAGAATGCCATCGGATGGCGCGGCCCCGCGACAAGCACGGCGACCGTTGCAGCCAGCGCCGCCAGCAGAACGAGATTGCGCGACAGCGCATGGTCGCGGGTCAACGCGGCGACCAGCCCGGGCCAAGTGCTCATGGGAGCAGATTGCGGATCAGGCCCGCGACATCGCGGCCCCGGCCGCCCAGCAAGGCCTTTGCAGAATAGAGCGCCATGCCCGCCACCTGCCCGGCCTCGACTTTTGGCGGCATTACCAGTTCGAACCGGTCGGTCACCACGTCCAGCAGTGCGGGTCCGGGCGTCGCCAGCCAATCCCGCACCGCGCCTTCCAGTTCCTCCGCCTTTTCCACTCGGCGCCCCCAGAACCCGACCGCTTCGGCAACACGGCCGAAGTCGGGATTGAGCAGGTCCGTATAAGTGTCCAGGAACCCCTCCACCTTCTGCTCGATCTCCACGAAATCGAGCGCGCTGTTGTTGAACACGGCGACCTTGATAGGCAGCTTCTCCTGCACCGCCGTGAGCAGGTCACCCAGCATCATCGCGAGCCCTCCGTCACCTGAAAGCGAGATCACCGTTCGATCAGGGTATGCTGCCTTGGCGCCCAGGGCCTGCGGCATCGCGTTGGCCATCGTCCCATGGCTGAGGCTGATGACGGTGCGGTTGTGCCCAGTTGAGGTGACGTGACGCAGGCACCACACCATCGGTGAACCGCCGTCTGCGGTGTAGATTGCATCGTCGGGCGCCAACCGGGAAATCGTCTCGGTCAGGTATTGCGGATGGATCGCCCCACCCTTGCCGATGCGCGCGTGCTTGCCCTGCCGTTCCTCGGTCTTCGCCCGGTGCGCCAGGCAGTCGTCGAGGAAAGCACGGTCCGAACGAGCCTGCAAACGGGGCAGCAGTGCACTCAAGGTAGCCTGAACATCCCCGACGACGCCCAGGTCTACCGGATGCCGGCGGCCAAGATGGGTGCCGTCGAGATCGATCTGGATGATCGTCGCCTTTTCAGGATAGAACTGGCGCCAGGCGAAATCGCAGCCGAGCAGTAGCAGCGTGTCGCACGCCATCAGCGCGTGGTAACCGGCGTCTCCGCCAAAGATGCCGGTCATACCGACATCGAAGGGATTGTCGTGTTCGAGGAAGTCCTTTGCGCGCGAGGTATGCGCGACCGGGGCCTGAAGTGCGTGCGCCAAAGCCACCACCTCGTCGTGCGCCTGCTCGCAGCCAGAACCGCCGTAGATGGCGATCTTCTTGCCCTTGCCCAGCAGGCTTGCGATCTGGTCGAGTTCCGGGTTGGAGGGGCGCACCAGCGGATTTGCACGGTGCACTGCGAAGGGCGGCTCCTCGGGCGCCTTTGCGCTCGATATGTCGGCAGGCACGATCAGCACTGCGACCCCGCGTTTGGCCAGCGCGGCCTGTGCGGCCATCGCGGTCTTGCGACGGGCCTGCTCCGGCGTGCGGATTTCCTCGCAGAACACCGAGCAGCTTTGGTAGACCGAGCGGAAATCCACCTCCTGCGGAAAATCGAAACCCAGTTCGTCGCGCACGATCTGGCTTGCGATCAGCACCACCGGCGCACGGTTGCGATGGGATTCAAACAAGCCGTTTATGAAATGGAGGCTGCCTGGGCCGCACGACCCCGCGCACAGCGCCAGTTCGCCGGTCAGCAGCGCATCCGCTCCGGCCGCAAAACCGCCCGCTTCCTCATGCCGCACGTGGACCCATCGGATGTCGCTGGTTCGGATCGCATCGGTCACGTGGTTGAGCGTATCGCCCGACACGCCGTAGCAGCGGGATGCGCCCGCCGCCGCAAGGGTTTCGACGATAACTTGCGCGACAGTCGCCATGAATATTTCTCGTGTGTTGCCAGAAGCCACAAGAGAAAGCCCCGAAGGTTGAGCCTGTTCCGAACGAGTGCCTTCGGCTTTCGTGCACTCCGGACACGCGGCGCCCGCCGTAGATGGTCTGTTCGATGGTCCGGCCTGGCCCGGTCCAGACGATGCGGAATCCAGGCAGCGCGCCGTTTGCCTCACCTTTTACTGTTAGATGCGTTCCTGAGGCTATCGAGATTATCGCTCCACCACGGCGACATAGCCACGCGTTCATTCCAGTGAGCGCCGCGATGGTACGCAGCCCGAACTCTATCGCTATCGCCGTGGGCGAGCGCGCGTTCGATCGCATCAGGGTGCCATTTCCCTCTTTCGTTCAGCAGCGTGGATGCTGTTGCTCGAAAACCATGGGCCGTCATTTCATCGGTCGAATAGCAATGTCTGTAAGGGCCATATTCCGCGCCTTTCGCGAGATGACACCCCCAGCATGGGGGCATCTCCAATCGACCCGAGAACGCGAAACCCCAAAAGACCCCCACAATTGCATGGATGCCGGTGGACGGGGGTACGCAAACCCGGACGAACCAAGGCACAAAAGCCTAGGTTTTCTGCGGATTTTATACCATTTTCAGGGTGATTTTTGAAGGGCAAATGGAGCGGGTAGCGGGAATCGAACCCGCATAGCCAGCTTGGAAGGCTGGAGCTTTACCACTAAGCTATACCCGCATTACCGGCCCGCCCAAGGACAGACCGTTGATGCGCTCGCCGCTTGCCACGACGATGACCGCCTCGTCAACGTATCTTTTCCAATCTTCGACATCCATGGCACCGCAACGCCTTTACGAAGCGAAGCGATGCGATCGTCGTTCCGCCTTGCGCCCGGACAATGCCGGTTCACATAAAGATTCGATACTCGGGAAACTGCAGGCGTGGCGTCACGCGTCCTGTGGGGACGACCGCACAATCGACCGTACGATCACGACCTCCATCACCATCTGTTTCGAAATTCAATCACAGAAGATGCTCTATGGTTGAAACCACACTTTTTGCGGCATGCGCAGAAATATGGCTATCATCCAGAAAGTTTGCATTTCGTCCGTTATAAACCGCACAATACTTTTGATCAGGGCACATTACCGGAAGATAATCGACAAGATCGATCTTGGAGTTCTTACCCACCAACCCTTCAAGATCTTTCTGATAGAACAGCGTATCTGAATAAAGATCGGAGCTGCAATTCCTGAAATCCATATTGCGGTAGGCAGCCCTGCTTGCACAGGAAAACGCTTTATTTTCGCCGGTTGGAGCGATACCCATCAGGATCAGTTTATATCCGCCGGGCGGCAGTTGCTCTCGCATTCTTGAAAACCGATCAGCCATGATGCGCTGGGTGCCATCCGGACTTGCGACTTCATCACCATCCGTCAGCAGTCCACCGCCTGAAAGGTAAGTCCTCCAGTTTCCTGCGACGATAAGCCCCTTCAACTTTGGTATGGCCGCAACCCGTTCGATTGCCTCGCTGTTGAACTGCCGGCAATCGCGGCGCATCTCCGAATTCGGCAACATCGTCGTATCGGGGATGGGCGCACACCCCGCCTTGGTTATGATCAGGCCAGCATAGCCATTGGCATCCGCGATCTCACGAAACGCCGGGATCAACTGCGTGGCATGAGAATCGCCCCAAAGCACCAAAGTGGGCTGCCGGGTGGGATCGCCGATCACGCATTGCGCAGAAGTCGAAAGTTCCGCGCCGCGCATGAGGCAAGGATCGCGCTGGAATGAACTGGACTCGGCTGCGGCCTGACTCACCCAGGCCGGCATCGGGTGCCGCCCCTGCAAGCCATTGGTGAACAGCATCGACGCGCAAACGAGGCCCATCGCAATTACCGGCGCCACTGCCATCGGTGCCCACACCTTCATGCGCGCGCGCGTTGCCGGGATGCGGCGGAAAATAGGCTCCACCCCCGCATACAGCACATGCGCGGCGCCAAACATGACGGCGATCTGGACGAGTTTCACAGCCATCGACACTTCAGTTGTCGAGGCAAGTCCCCAGAATACGATGATGGGCCAGTGCACAAGGTAAAGAGGATAAGAAATCCTCCCGATATATTTCATGACGACGTTGCATAGAAATGAAGAAACCAGGTTTTCGAATTGCCCGCCGAAAATGATCAATGCCGCGCCAATGCAGGGGATCAGGGCATGCAAACCCGGGAATGGCGTGGTCTTTTCAAAAAAGAAAATGGAATAGCCAACAATCAATATTCCGGCGGATACAAGTACGCCAGCTACGCTCTTTTTAATTTGCAAACCTAGATTGCCGGAAAGGCCAAGAAGGCCTCCGATCGCCAACTCCCATGCACGAGCGGGCAGCATGTAGAAGGAGAAACTGGGATTGCTCTTCAGAAGAAGCTCTGAACAAATAAGACTGATGATGATTACGGCCGATAATACAGCCTTGACCCCATGCCTGCCGAAAAACTTCAGCGACAGAACGATCACCATCGGCCAGAAGATATAGAATTGCTCTTCAACCCCCAAGGACCATGTGTGTAACAGCGGCATCTCTTCCGCAGATGGGCTGAAATAGTCATTTTTCTTAAAGAAATAAATATTTGACAGGGAAATGGACGCCGACAAGGCACTTTTAGAAAAATTTTCCAACTCTGACGGCAGCAATATAAAAACAGCCGCAACGGTCGATGCGATAAGTACAGCAATTAAAGACGGAAATATTCGTCTCACCCGCCGTAAATAAAATTCCATTAAATTAAATTTTTCCGTCACACTTCTGTTGTATATATCTTGGGTTATCAAAAATCCGGAAATGACAAAGAAAATATCTACGCCAACAAACCCGCCCGGAATCGCGGAAAAGCCCATGTGAAAAAGCAGCACGCTCAAGACCGCAATCGCGCGCATGCCTTCTATGTCCGGCCGGAACTTGATGAAGTTGGATTTCTCGATTTGTCTCAACTGCGTCATCCGAATTGCCCCTGCCTCATATTGCGGAAACAGATGAGGTAGAAATACGGAAGCCGAACAAATTGAGTGATGTCAACATCGATTGCGCTGCATCGCAGCATGCGATGGCGAACTCGAAAGAACTGTCGAAGCAGTACTTCCGGCCCATCCCGCTTGATCCTGCAGCCCCGCAAGATTCCAAGGTTCCTGGCTGAAGGCGTTTGCCGGAGCCCAAACGCCGACATCCGTGACACTTTGGTGCGCGTCGACCGATCGCCAGGGCGGCTTCTGCCGTTCAAGGCACGGAAAACTGCCGATCCGGACTATTCCTCCTGTCCCGAACGCCGCGCATCGCGGCTTCGACGTATTCTCTCGCAGGTGCAGCGATGATAGCCTGACATCTCAAAGCTGCTGACGAGAACGAGGTCATCATGAACACGCCCCGGACGCGCACACCCGCCGAGACTGCCTCCGCGCGGCGGCGCAACCCGCTCGACCTGCTGATGAATTCCGGGCTGGGCAAGCTGCTGCGCGGCATCGGCGTCGCCCCCCGGCCCGCGAGCGGAGAGAGCCTGCTCGACCTTGCCGATGCCCTTCTTTCGCTTCGCGGGCGGGCTTCGGGACCGGCGCTCGCGTCGGCGTTCTTCGATCTCTACGAAGCGAGCGACCTTGCCGCGCGGCAGGAATTTCTCGGCAAGGTGCACGATCTCCACCCGGCCGACGCCAAGGCCATCGACCAGGCCATCGCCAGATGGAACGACAAGCGGGACGAGGCTTCCGCCCTCGCCCTCAACGTCGCCAGCAAGTCGCCCAGCCGGCGGCTGATCAACCAGCTCAACCTGGCGCCGCAGGGCACCCAGCGCCTGATCGACTTGCGCGAAGATTTGCTGGCGGTGCCGCGCTCGGCCTCCACCTCAGGCCTGGCCGCGCTCGACCGTGATCTGGAGAACGCCTTCACGGCCTGGTTCAATGCCGGCTTCCTCGAACTGCGGCGGATCGGCTGGGACAGCTCCGCGCAGCTGCTGGAGCGCATCATCCGCTACGAGGCGGTCCACCAGATCCAGGGCTGGGACGACCTTCGCCGCCGGGTCGAGCCGGTCGACCGGCGCTGCTACGGCTTCTTTCACCCGCAGATGCAGGACGATCCGCTGATCTTCGTCGAAGTCGCGCTGACGCAGCAGATTCCCGGCTCCATCCACGAGATCATCTCCGAGGAGCGTGAGACGATCGCCCCGCGCGAGGCCAACTGCGCGATCTTCTATTCGATCAGTAACTGCCAGGTCGGGCTCAAGGGTATCCCCTTCGGCAACCACCTGATCAAGCGCGTGGTCGGGCTGCTCAAGGAAGAACTGCCGCACCTCAAGACGTTCGCCACGCTTTCACCGGTGCCGGGCTTTGCCAAGTGGCTGGCGAAGGAGCAGGATGCCGATGCCCCGGTCCCCGGCGCGCAGGAATTGCGCAGGCTGGCAGCGCGCTACCTGGTCGAGGCGAAGAAGGGCGGGCAGCCGCTCGATCCGGTGGCGCGATTCCACCTCGGCAACGGCGCACGGCTTGAGGCGGTGCATGCCAATGCGGACCTCTCCGCCAATGGGCAGAAGCAGGCGCACGGCGTCATGGTGAACTACCTCTACGATCTTGCCGACATCGAGGCGAACTTCTTTGCGCTGACCGAACTGGGCACCGTCGTCACCTCGAAGGCGGTGCAAACGCTTCTGGAGGAGCCGGAAGGCGGGGCGAAGAAGGGTGGGAAGAAGGCCAAGGAGACGGTGGCGGCCTGAGCGGCAGGTCCACCCTCCCACCCCGCTGCGACTAAGTCTTGCGGACTAAGTCTCGCTGCCCCTCCCGCTTGCGGGAGGGGGAAACCCGACCTCTCATTCCCCTCCCGCTTGCGCGAGGGGGCAGGGGTGGGCTTTTTCCCTTAGCGCCTCAATGCCCCTCAAAGGCCATCAGCGCCTCGGCCGGAACGCCTGCATCGCGCAGCCGTTGCGCGCCGCCGAGGTCAGGCAGGTCGATGGCGAAGAGCGAATGCACCACCTCACCCCCTGCCCGGCGTAGCAGTTCCACCGCCGCCAGCGCCGTGCCGCCGGTGGCGATGAGATCATCGACCACCACCACGCGGGCGCCGTCCGGCACCGCGCCCGGATCGACCTCCAGCGTGTCTGTGCCGTATTCCAGCGCATAGTCGATCGCGAGGACCGGGACCGGCAGCTTGCCCGGCTTGCGCACCGGCACGAAGGGCAGGCCCATGCGCGCCGCCATCGCCGCGCCGAACACGAAGCCGCGCGCCTCGATCCCGGCGATCACCTCGGCCCCGGCCGCTTCGGCACGGTCCGCCATGTGCCCCACCGCCGCTGCGAAGCCGGGGCCATGGCCGATCAGGGTGGTGACGTCACGGAACAGGATTCCGGGCTTGGGGAAGTCGGGGATCGTGCGCACCAGCTGGCGGAGGTCTTCGACGGTCACTTTTGCATCTCCGGCAGCTCATAAGCAAAGCGCCCCGCCATCACCGTGGATGGCGGGGCGCCGGAGCCCTTAGCAGGTGGAAGCGCTTACGTCAGCGCTTCTTGGATCAGTGCTTCTTGCCCGCCCAGATGTTGCGGTAGGACATATAGCCCAGCACCGTCGCGAAGATCAGGAAGAGCACCACGGCAAGGCCGGTCTGGTTGCGCTTTTCCAGCTTCGGCTCGGCGGTCCAGACGAGGAAGGCCGAGACGTCCTTCGCCATCTGGTCGACCGTCGGCTTCGGGTTGCCCGGGCTGTATTCCACCTGACCGTCGGCAGTCAGCGGCGGCGCCATCGCGAGGTTGAGGTTCGCGAAGTACGGGTTGTAGTGCAGGCCGTCAGGCGTCTTGGCGTCCGGGAACTCCTTCAGCAGCGCGGCGGGCTGGGCCTGGAAGCCGGTCAGCAGCGAGTAGACGTAGGGGCCGCCTTCGTGGCGCGCCTTGGTCATCAGCGACAGGTCTGGCGGGATCGCGTTGTTGTTCGCTGCGCGCGCGGCCGTGTCGTTGGCGAAGGGCTTGGGGAAGTAGTCGGTCGGCAGGCCCGGACGGGTGTTCGCCTCGCCGGTGGTGGGGTCCACGCCGGGGACCTGGAAGCCCGCCGCGATTGCCTTCACCTGGCCTTCGGAATAGCCCAGCGCCGCCAGGTCGCGGAAGGCGACGTGGCTGAGCGAGTGGCAGGCCGAGCAGACTTCCTTGTAGATCTGGAAGCCGCGCTGCAGCTGCTGCTTGTCGAACTTGCCGAAGGGGCCGTCGCTGGCGAGGTGGAGTTCCTTGGGGTGCAGGTGGAACTCGTGCTCGGCAGTCGCTGCGGGCGGTTCGGTGATCTGCGTGTAGGCGCCCTTGCCGAACGACCACGCCAGCGCGACCGTGAAGAACAGCCCGACGAGGATCGAGAGAATGCGTGCCATGTCTTTCGTCTTTCGTTCTGGCTGGATCAGACGGCCGAAGCCGGGGCGGCGGAAACGTCGAGTACGGCCTCGTCATCCTTGCCGAGCACCGATTCGGTGATCGAGAACGGCAGCGGCAGCGGCTTTTCGATCGCCGAGACCACCGGGATGATGATGAGGAAGTGCGCGAAGTAGTAGAGCGCCGCCAGCTGCGAGATCATCACGTAGGGCTCTGCCGCCGCCGCACCGCCGCAGTAGAACAGCACCAGCATCGCCGGGATCAGGCCGAAGAAGAAGAACTTGCGGTACAGCGGACGGTAGCCGCCCGAACGCACCGGCGACTTGTCGAGCCAGGGCAGGAAGAACCACACCAGGATCGCGCCAAACATGGCGAGCACGCCCATCAGCTTGGCCGGGATGAAGAAGAAGTCCTGCGTGAAGGCGCGGAGGATCGCGTAGAACGGCCAGAAGTACCATTCGGGCACGATGTGCGCGGGCGTGCTCATCGGGTTCGCCGGGATGTAGTTGTCCGGGTGACCGAGCGCGTTGGGGAAGTAGAACACCGCGATCGCAAAGAGGATCGCGAAGACGCCGATCGCCCAGCCGTCCTTGGCGACGTAGAAGGGGTAGAACGGCACCGTGTCCGAGCTGGACTTCACTTCCACGCCGGTCGGGTTCGACGAGCCGGGGATGTGCAGTGCCCAGATGTGCAGGATCACCACGCCCAGGATCACGAAGGGCAGCAGATAGTGCAGCGAGAAGAAGCGGTTGAGCGCAGCGTTGTCAGGCGCGAAACCGCCCAGCAGCCACTGCTGCAACGGCTCGCCCACGAAGGGGATCGCGCCGAACAGGCCGGTGATGACCTTGGCGCCCCAGAAGCTCATCTGGCCCCAGGGAAGCACGTAGCCCATGAAGGCGGTGGCCATCATCAGCAGGAAGATCACCACGCCCAGCAGCCACACCATTTCGCGCGGCGCCTTGTACGAGCCGTAGTAGAAGCCGCGGAAGATGTGGATGTAGATGACGACGAAGAAGGCCGAGGCACCGTTTGCATGCGCATAGCGCATCAGCCAGCCCCAGTTCACGTCGCGCACGGTCATCTCGATGGTGTCGAACGCCACGGCGGTATTGGCCGCGTAGTGCATGGCCATGACGATGCCGGTGACGATCTGCAGCACGAGGCAGAGCCCCGCAAGGAAACCGAAGTTCCAGAAATAGTTGAGGTTGCGCGGAACCTCGTAGCCACCACCCACGGCATTGTAGACGAGGCGCGGGATCGGCAGCCTGTCGTCCA
Organism: Novosphingobium sp. 11B; assembly: GCF_054589055.1. Taxonomy (NCBI): domain Bacteria; kingdom Pseudomonadati; phylum Pseudomonadota; class Alphaproteobacteria; order Sphingomonadales; family Sphingomonadaceae; genus Novosphingobium; species Novosphingobium sp. 11B. The sequence continues at coordinate 62,865 of NZ_BAAILP010000079.1, forward strand.
TCCACTTCATGAAGGGATGCGCGGGGGTGTAGTGCTTTGCCCAGGGAAAGCTCATGTTCTTGATCCTCTCTCTTGGGCTCAGCCGATTTTGACGACGGTGTCGGACGAGAACTCGTACTTCGGCACCTCGAGGTTCTTGGGCGCGGGGCCTTTGCGGATGCGCGCCGCGGTATCGTAGGCGGAACCGTGGCAGGGGCAGAAGTAGCCGCCGAACTCGCCCTTCACTTCACCTTCGCCGGCGCCCAGCGGCACGCAGCCGAGGTGGGTGCACACGCCCATGGTGATGAGCCAGTTCTCCTTGCCCTCCTTGGTGCGCTCCTCCAGCGTCTGGGGATCGCGCAGCGAGGCGACATCGACCTTGTTGGCGGCCTCGATCTCATGCGGGGTCAGGTTGCGCACGAAGACGGGCTGCTTGCGGAACACCGCCTTGATCGCCTGTCCGGGCTGGATCGCCGAGATATCGATTTCGGTGGAAGATGCCGCGAGAACGTCGGCCGATGCCGACATCTGGCTCACGAGCGGGACGACGATCCCGATTCCTGCAACGCCTGCAGCGCTGACTGCGGCGATGTTGATGAAATCGCGCCGCCTTACGCCCTCTGTTTCTGCCATGTTTGCCCTTGCCTTGCTTTCGACAACCCTCTCTGCCGGAGGTGCGGCAGGAGGTCTATCAGACCGAATGGTATCCTGGTATCCCCCGTACCGGTTGCGAGCCATGGGCAAAACCCATGAATCTCCCGGCTTTGGGGCTTCTGTTATACATGAACGTGGCCTGTGCCAACCTTGATTTTGGTCAAGGCAAGCTACTGTAACGGACTGAAGTTAGGGCGATCGGCTTGGCGATACCGGTGATTTCGGGGTGGGACGGTGGTGATGGCGCGTTCGGGCTGCCGAAGCATGGCAGGCCGCAGCGCTCGGCCTCGGGGGGCTTCGACAAGCTCAGCCTGAGCGGGTTGGGGCCTATGAGGGAGACGCCGACGTTTCGCCCCTGCCCTTCGTCATCCTGAACTTGTTTCAGGATCCATCGCGCAGTTGGTGCCGAAGCCCGAAGGCGAAACCGCCCCGTCGATTTGGCCGCTCATGAACTGGGCGATCGGCCTGTTGGGCCCTGAAACAAGTTCAGGGTGACGGCGGATTTGGGTGATGGGGTGGACGCCCCCCGACGGCATCGATGTGCCATAGTGGAGGTGTTGAACACCACTTGAGGAGGCGTCCGTGTCGGAAGTTACCACAATCG
>NZ_BAAILP010000080.1:0-4399 GCF_054589055.1 Novosphingobium sp. 11B
GAAGGCCGTCAACGACTGAGCGACCTGCCGTTTCCTTTGCAGATGCGTTTTGGTCGGGGTTTCGACCAATTGCCGCGATGGGAACAGGCAATGATCCTTGCCACGCTCGAACGGATCGGGGCGCTGATTTCTGGCGATGAAGTTGCGAGTGAGAATACAGCCTGATCGACCCATGTCGGATGCTCAGCGGCCGATTTCCGCTCTCCAGGAGCGGAACAGCAGCCTTGCCTTGCCGCATGCGGAAGTTAGGCAGATCGGAGCCCCAATCTGTACCAGCTACCTGCGCGATGGATTTGCCATTACGAGCCGGGCAAGCCCATAGCGCGCCGGCACATCGTCGATATCGGCAGGCGCGTTGCCGCAGCCAACCAGGCTTCACGCCAGCATGATCGCAGCCATCGGTGGGACACCGTCCGTGGGCGCTACGTCATGACGGTGGCGAGAGCTTCAAAAGGATCGGCCCCTCGGTGCGGGCCGTCTCGAACGCCTGAAGCAACTCCTCCGAGGTCGGGCTGGGCGTGATCATCGCGTTGGCGGAAAGGATCCGCCATTCGAGATTGGGATGCGACAGGCCGAGATCGCGGAAGAGCGACGGGCTCCTCATGACATTCTCGCCGAAACGGTCGAGCATTCGCTTTGCCTGCAGGTTGAAGGCCAGTTCGGACAGCGCGATCGCGACCTGTGCGGCAGCGATGCCCCTGTCCGAGCCCTTCTGCTCGAGCGCGGCCCGAACCGCCTCGGACGCATAGCGGTCGGCGGCGCGCTCGCAGACCTTTTGCGCGGTGTCGGTCATGTTGAGCCGGGCATCGACCGTTGCGCTCGCGGCGCCACCGCTGAGGGCGAGGCCGCACGGCGTGTTGCCCTGTGCGACATGTCCCGCCTCGTGCAGCAACATATAGGTGAGCAGCGAGGTCCGATCGATGTCGAGGCGGCCGATGCCGGTGCCCATCTCGCCCACCAGCCACGCCTCTAGCCGGGCGTTGCTCAACAGGATGCAGCCGCATTCGTCATAGGTGCCGATCACTTCGCTCGCCGCCAGGCTGTCGCTGGTCAGGGTATAGATCGCAACGCCGCGCTTCCGTCCCCGCCAGCCGGGGTAGAGCTTGATCTTCGCGTCGGGTCCGAGGATCGTCGCGGCCTTCCGGATCGCGGCGCCCGCGATGACATGCTCGGTCGGCGCCTCGGCGAGGCCCAATGCCGTTGGTTCAGGAAGCGGCGGCGCCTCCTGCACGCAAGAGGCAAGCGATAGCAGCCATGCGCACGCCCACCAGCGTCTCATCGCCCCATCTTGAGCGCGAGGTCGTCGAGCACCGCCTGCGCCTCATCCGCCGTCTTGGCGTCGAGGACGGCTTTGCGCGACTGGACGATCGTCGTGCGCAGCTCGTCGGCATGCTTGAAATGCTCCTCCGCTTTCGTTGCTGCCAGACTGCCGAAAGCGGTCAGCACCGCCGCCGCGGCCGCAAGCAGCCCGATCGTGCGAGTGAGCGGGATGCTCAGGCCGCTCGTGTCGGGTTGTCCCGCGAGCGCGGGAAGCGGGCGGCCGAGGAAGCCGATGATGAGCGTAATGCCGGCCGTGGCGGCAAAGCTGAGCCAGGCGCCGATCGCGCTCGCTGTCTTGAGGTGGCTGCCGGTCGCATTGACCTCGAGCATCTTCGCCCGCGCATCCGCGAACGCCTTCGCGATCTTCTCCGCGGGCAGCTGGAGATTGCCCTCGAACGCACTGCCGATGCCGAGCATGTTGGGGGCGGGATGAGCGCCGAACGAGAAGACGAAGGCGGCGACGACCCAGGCGATCAGCGCGATAACGAGAATGATGCCTATGATCCTGAACGCCATGGTCCTACCTCCTCATGCCAATGCTGTTGCCGGCTGCTGCGCGAGCAACTGATCGAGCCGGTCCAGGATCGCGAGCTTGCGATCATATTTGCCTGAAGGCCGCTTCGCTCCGAACGGCTTGCGGCGCCTGCCCGAGTTGCGGATCGCCGCGAGCGTCTGTTCAGCGCCCAGCCGATCGGTCTGGAAGCGGATAGGCAGGGTCGGATCATAGGGCCCCTTGTCAGTCGCAGCGAAAGCGGGGCCGAGGCCGGAGCCCTGCCAGATGTGGTTGTCGGCCGTCAGCCAGGACATATAGCCGCCGGCTGCAAGCGCGCGCGGGCCCGCGATGTTCTTCTGCGAGGAAAAGGGTGCCGATCCGTCGCTGAAAAACGCTGGCGTGCAGAAATCGGACAGCAGGATGCCGTCGATGCGATAGCCGCAGTCACGGTCCTGTACCGGATCGCACACCTCGACGACGAACTGCACCTGTCCCTGACTTGCGACCGGGCTCGGCCCCGGCCGGAGCAGTTCACCCTTGGGGTCGATCATCATCTCGATCGCCTCATGGCTGACCGCAACCGACACCTCGTTGGGGTCAGAGGTGCCGAGCACGACTGCGAAGGCATCGCCGCTCTCCGTCCAGTGCGCACCGACGGCGCTTTCGAAGGGCAGCCTGTCCTTGATAACGATCGGACTATAGCCCGCCGGCATTTCCATCAGCGTGCCGAAGGTCGCGATCGTGCCGGTGACGGGCCAATGCCTGGCGACATCGCCCGCCAGCTGCTTGCCGACAGCCGCGCAGATCTGGTCGAGAAGCGCACGCGAGACGTCGTCCGAGTCGCTGATGAGCGCGATGTTCTTCATCGAGGTCACTCCTCACTGGCTCGGACAGGTCGATCCCCCGGCCTTGATCACCGCCTCGCACGCCTTGATCTTGTTGTAGTTCTGCTGGGTCTGAAGCTCGTCGATCTCGGCTTTCTGGGCCTTAACCGTCGTCGGGGCGATCGTTCCGATCACAGTAGCCATGTCGCTGGCCGACCCCGAGATCGCGCCGCTGATCGTTTCTGCCCGCGCCTCCGAGGACCAGTTCGCCGAGGTCATGCGGCCATAATCGTCGAAGGCTAGCTCGTTGGTCCGCGTCTCGCCGAACCCCGCGTCGATGCACAGTTCGCGCGAATCCCACTGCCCGACATAGACGACCAGGGTCTTCTGCAGATCCGTGACCTTCTCGCCCCTACCGACGACCTCGAGCGTCGCCCGGGTCGCATAGGGGATCGGAACCTTGAACCCGCAGTCGCGCGAAGGATTGCGCGGGTGGAGCGGTACTACGGGGGTATAGGTGGTCGCGTCGGGCTTGATCGTCCAGGCGAGGCCATAGAGGTTGGTCACCTGGTCGGCCGTGTAGTTGTCGAACCAAGCCCCGAACGGATCCTTGACCATCGCCGACGCCGCAGCCGAGCCACCGTTCCCCGGATTGGCTTCAGGCAAGGTGACCGGTACGTTGAAGGTAATCGTCAACGCCGTCTTGACCGCCGCCAGCTGCTTGGAAATCGCATCGATGTCGTCGCCCTTCGCCTTGGTCTCGGCCGGCGTTGCGGCAGGAGCCCCGCTTGCGGGCGGCGCGTTCAGGTTCTTGAGCTGCTCCGTCAGGGCTTTCGACCGTTCGGTGAGCGAGCGCGTCAGGGCATTGCACTGCGGTACCGTCGTGACGGGCGCCGCCGCCAGCACGGGCAGCAGCGTCGCAATCGTCTTGAGGACATTGCCGGCGATCTGCGGTGTCCGGTCGGCGACCGTGCTATTGATCCCGATCAGCACGTCGTTACCATTCCTGGTGATCTTGAAGGAACGCTTGACCCGGGCCGACGCCAGGCTGGAGGCGGGGATGCTGAACGCCTTGGCTCCGGCTCCCGCCTGCGGCGTGACCGCGATCGAGCCGTCGACGCGGAACGTGTCGCAATCCTTGATCGTCATCGTCACCGCCACGATCGCGTCGGTGCGCGGCAGGCGATACTCCATGTCTGCACCATCGAGCGGCTTGGTTGTCGCGCAGCCGCCCAGACAAAGGCCAAGGCCCAATATTGCGAGCAGTCTCATGTCGCCCCCCGACGCCCGCGTCCCGCTTTACCTCGAATCCCCATTCGCGCGCGAGCAGGGGGTTAATAAAACATAGTCGCGGCAAGTTGTGTAGAGAAAACGTCCGCGCAGAATGCATCCAGATCGGAGTAATGTGACCAGGAGAATTGCCTGTTTTTCTGTCGCGGGCAAAGAGGATCATCGAAATCCGGATGAACGAATGTCAGCAAGCCGACTCGGCTCGCCCGGAGCCTGCCATAAGATCCGCCGTTCGCCACGTCGCCGGCGAACAGCAGGAATGTCCCAGAATTCGCCGATCCCGACCCATTGTCGCCGTTTAAGAGCCTACTGTGGAGTCTCAAGTGCAGACGGTCCGTGTCAACCGGCGCGCAAAACTGGGTCTGACTCAAATTCCGTGCAGATTTGACAAATTCGAAGGGTAGCCGCGAACTCCAGCTCACGGAAAGCGAGGAGTACTGGTCAATGGCCGTGAAAGCATGGGACAGCAGCC
>NZ_BAAILP010000081.1:0-9406 GCF_054589055.1 Novosphingobium sp. 11B
CTTCGACAAGCTCAGCCTGAGCGGGGATCAAACCTCTCAACTCCGCTCAGGCTGAGCTTGTCGAAGCCCCATCGGCCTTAATACACCGGAGCGTTATCCAGCGGACGCAGCCATTCGGCAGGCGTCCCCTCCGGCGCCACCGGCGCATATGCCGCCCCGATCGGCAGCGGCTTGAGATTGTCCGACCACTGGTTCACCACCCGGTTCGAGCCCGGCGAGCGCATGATCTGCAGGAACCCGGTTTCCGAGACATGCGGTCCGTGGACGATATTCGGCGGACGGAAGAAGTAGGCCCCCTGCCGCATGCGGCCTTCGGGCGCCCACATCTCGCCCTGCAGCATGAAGGCTTCCTCGCAGTGGTGGTGCGTCTCGGTGGGGAGATGGGTTTCATCGGGCACGCCGTGCGGCAGGCCGGTGAGCAGGAAGGTGCGCCCGCTGTCGTTCGGGCCGAGCCGCAGCACCTTGCGGGCAAGCCGCAGGTGCCCGAGTTTCGGATCGTAGGTCGAGGTATCCCAAGGCATCCGCGCGGTATCGATGGCGATGGCATCGGCGCATTCTGCATGGGCGTTCGGATCATCGAGTGCGTGCCTGAAGACCAGAAGCGTCGCGCCGTCCTGCGACGAAACAGCACCGAGGCCGTTGCCTTGCGGGATGTAGCCGTAGGCATGTCGCGCGCAGGGCAGTTCGTCCACCGTCACGGAGCCGTCCAGCACGAAGTACTCGAAGGCAGGCTCCCCGGCCGTGCGTGGCCCCGACACGAAACCGGGCGGCAGCCGCACGATCAGCGTGGCGTCGGTGCTCAGCGGATCGTAGCTGAGCAGCTTTTCCAGAACGCCGTCCGGCCGTTCGCGCCAGTCGACGTTCTGGGTCTGGATGAACTCGATGTGCGGCCGGGCCATCGTTGCTTCACCCCAGTTCCAGCGCGCCGGGGTTCATGCGCATGTCCGGGTCGAGCGTGCGTTTCACCCCTTCCAGCAACGCCCGCGATTCCGGCCGCAGGATCGAGGCATAAGGATATGTCCGCCCGATCTGGTTCGAGGCTGCACCATGGCGCGCGAACACCGCGACGATCTCCTGCCGCAGCCGCATGACCAGCGCCCGCGCCGCTTCGTTGGCAGGAGGGCGGGGCAGATCGCGCAGGGCCTTGGCGCTCAGGGTCGCCTCGTGCATCGGCAGCCATTCGTCGTGCCAGTTGAATACCGGCTCGTAGCTGAAGGCATGGTTGCCCATGATCGTGATCAGGCGTGAGACGACCACGCCGCTCTCGCGCAGCGCATCGGCATTATCTGCCAGCAACTGCTCCAGATCGTCCACCAGAGCCTTGGCCTGGCTGTGCGGCACCTTGCCGTTGAGCGCGACCCAGCGGTCTCCCGTCGCCCCCAGCACCGCGTCGAGGGGCGAGAACATCTCCGCCCGCCCGGCCTTGGGGATGGAGTTGGGCAGTTCCCTGCCGCCCAGCTTCGCCGCGATCTGGCGAGCGGCGCCCATATCCTCGTCCACGCTCGCGCGGCTGCGACCGGCAAGGACGAGGTGCAGCGAGAAGCAGCCCTCCTCGATGAAGTCGCGCCCTGCCAGCGCCAGCTTGGCGCCCGCTTTGAGGCCGCGCAGCAGGCCCTGTTCCTGCGCCACGACCTTGCCCAGCGTCTTTACGTCGCGGATCAGGTCGGACGGGGCGGCGAGTGCTTGCCGCGTCTTGTCCGGGTCCATGACATAGGCGTCCTCGGCCAGTTCAGCGCGCCCGATCTCGCAGATCGCGGCGATGGCGGCGTCACGGTCGGGGAAGCCGAACGAGAGGAAGTCGGTGTGCGCGGGCTTGCGGATCATGCGCAGGCTGGCCTTGCACTTGATGCCCAGCGCGCCCGCGTCGTGGATGAACAGCCCGGTGGTGTCCGGGCCGAAACTGCGCAGGAAGGGCTTGGGCGCATTCGCCACTGCCTTCTGCCCGGTGTGGACGACCGCGCCGTCCGCTGTGACGACCTCCAGCCCGAGCACGATGTCCGCCGAAGTGCCATAGCGCGCGGTGCCGAGGAACAGCGCGCCGTTGGAGAGCCCACCGCCCACTGTCGCGCCCCGGCCGGAGAACGTGCCGAAGAACGGCAGGCGCAGGCCCTTCTCCTGCAGCGCTTCATAAAGCTGAAGCCATGTCACGCCCGGCTCGACGGTGACGACCATGTCTTTTTCGTCGATGGAGAGGATGCGGTTCATCCGCCGCAGGTCCACCGCGACCCAGTCGGCCCCGCTGCCGACGTAGCCGCCGACATAAGTAAGGCCGCCGCCGCGCGGCATCAGCGGCATTCCGGTGGGTGCGATGCGGCGCACGGCCTCGACCAGCTGCGCCTGATTCTCCGGCCGGATCACCAGACGGCAACGCCCGGCGCGGCCGAGCAGGTCGGAGGAGTGCAGCTCGATCGATGCCTCGTCGCTCAGCAGACCCTCGGGGCCGAGGATCGCGGAAAGGTCGCGCTCCAGCGCGTCGTCGATCGTGCTTGCGGAGGCCATTCTATTCCCTCTCATTCGCGATCACGGCCTCGCGGAACGCGCCGCGTCCCACGGCCAGCGTGAGCGCGGCGGCCGTGCCGCAGCCGAAGAAGACGATGCCCAGCGCCCAGGCTATGCCGCCCGGGCCGGTAAAGACGGTGTCGGACAGGAACCCGACGATGAAGTTGCCCGCCGTCAGCGCGATCAGGCCCGAGCAGATCGTGTGGATCGCCATGACCTGCCCGCGCAGCCGGTTGGGCGTCATCGCGGAGATGCCCGAATAGACGCCCGAGATGTTCCAGTTCAGGAACAGCGCATTGAGCGCGTAGAACACCAGCGCCATCCAGCCTGACGGCACGAGGCAGGCGGCGGTGCCGAACAGCACCATCGAGGCCGCGCAGCCCATCGCCGCCAGTACCGGCGCGTCGCGGTGGCCGCGCTTCAGCAGCCACGCGATCACCCAGCCGCTGTTCACGGCTGCAAAGGCGCTTACCGGAAAGCCCACGGCGCCCAGTGCATAGCCGGTATGCGCCGCGTCCCAGCCGTGCGCGCGGATGAACAGTGCGGGGAACCACCCGACGATGGCATAGACGCAGACAAGGTTCATGACCGTGCCGATCAGGAAGCAGCCGTAGGCTACCGGGCGCTGCGCAAACAGGCTCAGGATCGGCCGCAGGCTGATGCTGGTGACTTGCGTATCGAGGCCCTTGCGCGAAGGTTCGCGCACGCTCGCCAGGATGATGAGGGCGAGGACGAGACCGGGCAGTCCACAAAGGATGAAGACGATCTGCCAGGGCATATGTGACCCGAACAGCGAAGGCAGCCCCGCGATGAGCGCGTCGGCCCAGCGGATGAACAACCCGCTCAGCGCCATCGCCGCTGCCGTCCCGATCGAGCTGCCCACCACGAACACGCCGTAAGCGCGCGGGCGCTCGGTCGGCGCGAAGTAGTCGGCGATGAGCGAGGTCGCGACCGGCACCAGCGCCGCCTCTCCCACGCCCACCATCATGCGGGCAAGGAACAGTTGCTCGAAGTTGGAGGCGAAGGAGCAGCAGATCGTCGCGAGGCTCCACACCGCGAGGCCCCCGACCAGCACCGGCACGCGGCGTGAACGGTCGCAGAGCATGCCCAGCGGCAGACCGAGCAGGCTGTAGACCATGCTGAAGGCCATGCCCTGCAGCAGACCGAACTGCGTGTCGCTGAGGTGGAGGCTGCGCTCCAGCGGCTCTATCAGCAGGGCGATGGAGACGCGGTCGAGGATCGCCAGCGCATAGGCCAGCGTCAGCAGTGCGATCACGTACCAGGCGTATCTTCGTGCCGGCCAGACGTCCTGCGGCGCGCCGGGCGTCACGCCGCGCTCTCCGTTTCGGCGATCGCCGAGGTGAGGAACTGGGCGACCACTACGGCGGCTTCGGTGTTGGTATCGGGGCGGTCGGTCGTCGCATGGCCGAGGCGCGGTGCGGCGGCGTAGAACGGGTCGTGCTCGCGCGTGAACACCAGCATCGGGCATCGGGTGACGGGCGGGGTGTCGGCAATCGACAGCGCGGCGTTCATGGCGTCGCCGTAGTGCGCGGGCTGCTTGATCACGCCCAGCAACGCGCCGTGTAGCGCCTCGCCGCCCAAGGTTGGTTCGGTCTTGCGCTGCGCTGCGATCGTGCCCGAATGCCAGGGCCACTGCACTTGCCCGTCGCGCAGCATGTGCCAGGCGCGGTGGAGGTGTCCTCCGGCCATGTCGAAGGCGAGGGGAGGGCACAGCGCCTCGGGATCGGCGGGCCTTTCGGGTGCGCCGTCGAGGATCAGCTGCCCGACCATGTCCGGCCGTGCCTCGGCAAAGGCGAGCGCGAGGTAGGAGGCGGGGCCGACCGCCAGCACGTCCACCTTGCCGCCGAGTTGGGCGGCAAGCGTCGTCAGCGTCGCGAGGTAGCCGGCGGCCGAGGGATCATCCAGCGCCTCGGATTCGCCGAAACCGGGCAGGTCGGGGACTACGGTATCGTGGGTGGCGCAAAGCGCGCCCTGCCACTGCATCGCGGACAGCGTGGAGGATGCTTCAAGGATGAGCACAGGACGGCCACCCTTCGGTCCACGGCGCCGGACATGAATCTGGCCCCCTTCGTGCTCGACATAGCCGGTGGAGGAAGGCGCGGTGACAGGCGCATCCGATGCCGACGCATCGGTAAGGCGGGCCAGCAGCCATTCGCCCCATGCCGTCCGGTCGCTTTCGAGGCGTTCGATGCTGAGGGCCGGGTTCTCCGCCACCGGAATGCGGTCGAGGTAGCCGTAGAGCACGTCGTCCCGGCGGGCGGCCACCAAGGTCGGCACCGTGATCGCCCGGAGGGCCGGGCTGCAATCGTAGCGCATCGCGGCGGCATAGGCGCCGGAGTAGTTCGGCCCGGCGCTGAACAGGTCGATGGTGTACTGTTCGATCCATTCGGGCGAAGGCGTTTCCATTGCCATGCGGCTGGCGGCAGTCGTCGCGAACCACGGGAACCAGCGCAGCATGTCGCGCGTGCGGGTCCACTCCGCGGCGATGTAGGCGCCCTGCGCGTCGATGGTGAAGGGGCGCATGTAGGCATCGACGAAGGCAGTCGGGGCCAGCGCTTCCGGAAACGACAGTCCGTCGAGGATCAATGCGGGCGGACGCCCCGAAGAGGCCGCATATTCCAGCGCGATCTTGGCGCTGGTATGGGTCGCGTAGATCGGCGCATCGGCAAGGCCAAGGACCTCCAGCGCATCACCCAGCGCCGCCGCGAAATCGTCGATCGTGGGGATCTCGACGCCGAGCGGTTCGGAATTGCCATAGCCCGGCGTGTCGAGCGCGAAGACCCGGAAATGCGGCGCCAGCAGCCGCATCATACCCAGATGCAGGCGTGAGGATCGCGGCGAATCGTGCAGCAGGACGACAGGCTTGCCTTGCCCTGCCTCGCGCAGATGAACGCGCCGTCCCTGGACGTCGACGTAGCGCCGGGCGATCCTCAAGGATGGGGCGGCGGCGATAGGTTGCCGGGAGGACATGACGCTGTGACCCTCATTTTGATATAGACATATATCTATTCGTGATCGATAAAAATCGGGTTGTCCAGCCCGGAGATCGAACCGAGTGAAGATGCGCCAGAGTGACTTTTCGCGGCCTGCCCCCCGACCCGACGACCCGCGAGGGTGGGCGGTGGTGGTCGCCGCGATGGTCGGGGTGGCGCTGGGGCTGAGCCCGATCCCGTTCTACACGATCGGCATGCTCGCCCCGCAGCTTTCCGCCGAATTCGGCTGGAGCTTCGCGGCGCTGATGGCCAGCATCACGGTGCAGTCGGGCGTCGTCATGATCGCCAGCCCGCTCGCCGGGATCGCCATCGACCGGTTCGGCGCGCGGCCCGTGGCGCTCGTCTCGCTGCCGCTGTTCGGGCTCTCTTACATGAGCCTCGCACTCAGCAACGGGTCGCTGACTTTGTACTATGCGCAATGGGTAATCATGGCGGTGCTCGGCGTTGGCACCCTGTCCGCGACGTGGACCAGGGTAGTGACGCAGTGGTTCGACAAGTGGCGCGGCATGGCGCTGGGCCTTGCGAGTTGCGGCACCGGCATCACCGGATTCATCATCAAGCCGCTCTGCGCCCACCTGATCGAGACGCATGGCTGGCGCACGGCCGTGGTGGTGGTCGGCTGCCTGCCCATCGTCGTCGGCGTGCCCGTGGTGGCGTTGCTTTTCCGCGAGATGGCGCGGGGCGCGGCGGCTCCGGACAAGCCGGTCGAAGCCGCGGAGGAGGTCAGCCAGCCCGGCCTGACGCTGGCCGAGGCGGCGCGCGACCGGCGGCTGTGGATCATGGCGGGGGCCTTCCTGTTCATCGCCTTCGCCCTCACCGCGCCGACGCCCAACCTTGAGAACATCCTCAAGACCCGCGCTTTCACGCTGCCGCAGATCGGCGAGATCACCGCCGCCTTCGGGCTTTCGGTCATCGCCGGGAGACTGATCGGCGGCTGGCTGCTCGACCGTTTCTGGGCGCCGCTGATCGCCCTCGTCATCCTCGCGTTCCCGGCGCTGGGCTGCTGGCTGCTGACGAGTTCGGCGCTGTCGCCGCTTATCGCGACGCTGGCCGTGATCTCGCTCGGGTTCGGTGCTGGGTTCGAATTCGACCTGCTCGCCTACCTGATCAGCCGCTTCTTCGGGCAGCGTCACTACGGGGCGATCTATGGCTGCTTCTATGCCGTCATCGCTTTCGCGGGCGGTCTGGGGCCGGTCGTCTTTGGATATGTCTTCGACAGGATTGGCGATTACACGATTGCCCTGAGGTCGGGCTCGGCCTGTCTGGTTGTCGGCGCCGTACTGCTCCTCGCCATGGGTGCCTATCCAAAACTATCAGAAAAATAACGATATTATCGGCGCCTGTGACTTCCGTGCCCCAGCGTCGAGGTAAATCGACACGAGATCGATTTGGCGGGTTGACACAAAGCGCAATCTATTATGTCATCAATGCATAACAAATAAAGATCGCAGCGGCGGCGGCAGGATGCGCCCGCGTTCCAAGGTTTCAGGACAGAAAATGAGGAGTCGTCATGCTTGATTCGACGAGGTGTATTCGTGCGCGCGCTCTGGGCGCCGCCGCACTGCTGGCCATCACCGCCACCACAGCCCATGCACAGGACGCGCAGGGCACTGACGCACAAGCCAGCGGCAATCTTGGCAGCGACATCATTGTCACCGCGCAGCGCCGTCCCGAGCGTCTGCAGGACGTCCCGGTCGCCGTCACCGCCTTCAGCGAAGAGATGATCCGCAACCTCAACCTGAACGACGCGATCAAGACCGCGCAGATGGTGCCGGGCATGATCGCCACGCACAACGCAGGGCTGGGCACCGCCAACGCCTACTACCTGCGCGGCCTCGGCAACAGCCAGTCGGTCGCGACTTTCGATCCGCCGGTCGGCACGTATGTCGACAACGTCTACGTCGCGCGCCAGAACGCCAACAACTACCAGTTCTTCGACGTCGATCGCGTGGAAGTGCTGCGCGGACCGCAGGGAACACTGTTCGGCCGCAACACCACCGGCGGCGCCGTCTCGGTGATCATGAAGAAGCCGTCGGACCGGATGGGCGCCAAGTTCGAGGCGACTTACGGCTCCTATGACCGCGTCACCGCCAAGACCACCGTGGACCTGCCGGTGAGCGAGCGCGTGCTGACGAAGTGGTCCGCCTACTACGTCTACGACAAGGGCTACCTCAAGAACGTCACCACCGGCGACCGCCTCAACGGCGAGCGCAACTACGGCTTCCGCGGCGACGTGCGCTTCCTGCCGACCGACGACCTGACCATCGACCTGTCGGGCGAATATACCCGCAACACCGGCACCTACCTTGGTGTCTACGCCGCGCCGGGCGCGTCGGATCGCTACAAGACGACGACCACGCCGGATTTCTACAACACCCGCAATGCCCTGCCCGAAGGCAACTGCAAGGGCGATCCGGTCAACATCCTGCTGACCACGGTGACCGGCAACTGCTCGCTGACCGACAGCTACGCGACGACCGCTGACGTCAACTGGAACACCGATGCCGGCAACCTCGAACTGATCGCGGGCTATCGCGAGCAGGAGCAGGGCTACATCAACAATTACAACGGCACGACCACCAATGTCTACGCCGCCTACATCCTGGCCGACAAGATCAGGAACCATCAGGTTTCGACCGAACTGAAGTGGACCGGCGAAGCATTCGACGACAAGCTGAAGTACGTTGCCGGCGTGTTCTACCTGCGCGAAGTGAACCATCTCGCTTCGGCCGACTTCCAGGGTTCGGCGACGGCTACCGCGTTCAATCTCCTGCAGGATCGCCATTTCCGCCAGCAGGTGGAGACTGTCGCCGGCTACCTCCAGGGCGACTACGAGGTCGTGCCCGACCTGACCGTCACCGTGGGTGCGCGCTACACCTACGAGAAGAAGAGCATCGAGTACTTCGATTCCGAGCGGTTTCCCGGCTTCGGCTTCAACAGCGCCGACGTGCGCGCGGCAGGCATTCCGCTCAAGCTGACGCAGAACCGCGTGACCCCGCGCTTCGCGATCAACTACAAGCTCTCGCCCTCGGTCATGCTCTATGCTTCGGCGACGAACGGCTTCAAGTCGGGCGGCTGGAACGGCAACGCCGCCGTGGCGACGCGCGTGCTGGCGTTCGAGCCGGAAGTGACGTGGTCGTATGAAGGCGGCGTGAAGTCGGAACTGTTCGATCGCAAGGTGCGCATAAACCTCAACGGCTATTATGCCCGCACCAAGAACCTGCAGATCACTTCGGGCATCGTCCCGCCGGGTGAGACGGTGATCGTCAGCCTCGCGCGCAATGCCGGTACGCTGGTCGATTACGGTCTGGAGTTCGAGACGGTCTTCGCGCCGGTGCGCAACTTCGAGTTCTTCGCCAACGGCTCGCTGTCGCATGGCGAGTATTCGTCGGTCGTGATCCTGCCGGGCGTGTCGCAGGCACTGCAGATATCCACCGACACCCGACCGGTGCGCACGCCGACCTTCCAGTTCACCGGCGGTGCGACGTACACGATCCCGGTCGACGCGCTGGACGGCGACATCAAGCTGATCGGCTCGTACCGGCACAATTCCTCGTATTATATCGCCGTGCTGAACACAGCGGCGGCCCCGCGCGAGGACTTCGTGGACCTCAAGGTCTCGTACGAGAAGACCGACGGCAGTTTCGGGGCGTCGTTCGGCGTGACCAATCTGACCAAGCAGGAGACGATCACGGCGAACTTCCTCTCGCTGTTCCCGGGCGATCCGCGTCGGTTCACCGGCAGCGTCTGGTTCAAGTTCTGAGGAGAGTCCTTAGCCCGGGTTATTCACGAGCCCGCCGCTCTGGTGTGTCCCGAGTTTGATCGGTGTTTGGCGGCTTGACTTGGGCGAGCGCTGGCGCCGGTGTTTTCCACCGCGTCAGGAGCAATGGGCT
>NZ_BAAILP010000082.1:0-4493 GCF_054589055.1 Novosphingobium sp. 11B
AGCGCGCCGTCTTCCAGCAAGAAACTCTGCGTGGCGGACCAGTCCCACGGCCAGTGCTCGTCGGACGAATGAAGGCAGGCCAGCACCGCGCGGTCGGCCTGCTCGTCTTTCACCATCCACGGCATGATCCAACCGAGACCGTGGATCGGATGCTCGAAGCCCGCAACGTTGCGGGGGAGGGCATAGTCCTTTGCCGCGAAGGAGAAGCGCCCATCGGCAATGCGGTTGGCGTAAGGCACCAGCGGGAAGCAGGCGGCGTCCAGCGGGCTCGCGGCGTCCGCCGGGGTCGGGCGCAGGATGTGCTTGCCCCCGACCGCGAAGGAACCGATCGACCCGCCCAAATGCGGCAGCAGCGTGGCTTCGCTGCTGCCCGAACGCAGCTGGATCAAGCAGCCATCTCCTCAAGCGTGCGGCCGCGTGTCTCGGTCACCATGGCGCGCACGAAGAAGAACGAGAGGAAGGCGCTGAGCGCATAGAACCCGTAAGTCAGCGGCAGGCCGAGCCCGGCGGCCATCGCCGGGAAACTGACCGAGATGCCGAAGTTGGCGATCCACTGCGCGAAGCCCGAGACCGCCAGCGCCGAGCCGCGAATCTGGTTGGGGAACATCTCGCCCAGCATTACCCACATGACCGGCCCCCAGCTCAGGTTGAAGAACACGACATAGGCGTTGGCCGCGATCAGCGCCACGGTGCCGGTCTGGTCCGACAGCGTCAGGTGCCCACCTGTGAAGCTGCCGCTGGCGAAGCACACCGCCATGGTCGTCAACGTCACCGCCATGCCCGCCGAGCCGACCAGCAGCAGCGGCTTGCGCCCCAGCCGGTCGACCAGCAGCACGGTGACGAGGCAGGCGAGGATCGACAGCGTGCCCGACAGGATGTTGATCAGCAGCGCGTCGCTTTCGGAAAAGCCGACCGACTGCCACAGCACCGCGCCGTAGTAGAACACGATGTTGATGCCGACGAGTTGCTGGAACACGGCCAGCCCGATGCCCGCCCAGACCAGCTTGCGCAGGCGGCCGGTCGCGGGGTCCTTGAGGTCGGCGAAGCTCGGCCGGCGGTGGTCGGCGGCGATCGAGAGGAGGCTGGCCCGGATATCGGCGATCATCTTTGCGGCCGTCTCGGCTCCGAAGATGCGGGTGAGCACGGCCTGCGCCTCGGCTTCGCGCCCGCAGGCGACGAGGAAGCGCGGGCTTTCCGGGATCATGAACAGCGCGACGAGGTAGATCACGGCCGGGATCACCTGCATCCAGAACATCCAGCGCCAGGCGGGCAGGCCCAGCCACAGCGGATCGGTGCTGGAGCCCGCGTGCTTTGCCAGCGCCCAGTTGGCGACGAAGGCGCCGGTAAGGCCGGTGATGATCATGATCTGCTGCAGGCTGGAAAGCCGTCCGCGGATCGAGGCCGGAGTGACCTCGCTGATGTAGACCGGCGCCAGCACGCTCGCCGCGCCGACGCCGACGCCGCCGATGAAGCGGGCGATGACGAAGAGCGGCGAAGAGGTCGCCGCGCCCGCGCCCAGCGCGCTCACGACGAACAGCGCCGCGCCGATCATCATGACGCTGCGGCGGCCCCAGACGTCGGCGAGTCTGCCCGCCACGAAGGCGCCCACCGCGCAGCCCAGCAGTATCGCGCCGACGTTGAGCCCGGTGCCCAGCGCGGAGAGGTTGAACGCCTTTTCCAGCCCGTCCTGCGTGCCGTTGATGACGCCGCTGTCGTAGCCGAACATGAAACCGCCGATCGTTGCCACCGCAACGATCATGGCGACGAAGGCCATGTTGACCTTGCCGCCGTACTCCACGCCGGTTGGCGCGCTTCCCATGTCTATCGCCGCCATTCTTGCATCCTCATTGCTTGTTCTTGTCGTTACGGGCCGTTCAGACCGTGGGGTATCCTGGTGAGAGGCCGGGAACATCCACCGCGAAGGTGAAGAGGTCTCCGGCGTGGGGTTGAGCCGCCAGTTCGTCGGCCGACAACCCCTTGCGTGCCGTCGTCGCATAGACGGTGGTGAGGTCCGGGCCGCCGAACGCGATCTTGGTGACGTTCGCGACCGGGAATTCCACCCGGCCGAGGAACGTGCCGTCAGGGGCGAAGCGGGCCACACCCCAGCCGCCGAACAGGCCAACCCAGACGGTGCCCGCGCTGTCCACGGAGGGACCGTCGGGATAGCCCATGCCGTCCGGAATGCGCGCGAAGAGCCGTGCCTCGCCCGGATGCCCGTCCGCGCCGACGCAGGCGGACAGGATTACCCGCTCCAGCGTATCGACGAGATAGACCGTCCCGCCATCTGGCGAGAAGGCCGGGCCATTGGTGATGACCATCGGCTGGGGCGAAAGCGCGGTGCAGGTGCCACCGTGCAGGCGGTAATAGCCGCCGCTCGGCGCTTCCTCGGCATTGTCCATGGTGCCCAGCCACACCGATCCGTCCGGGTGGACGGCGGCGTCGTTGAGGCGGTTGCCGGGCAGGTCGGGCTCGACCGCGTGGAGCAGCGCGAAGGCGTCCTCCGCGAAGCGGTGCACGCCTGCCCTGGCGCCGACCAGCAGCGCGGCGCCCGCCAGCGGGATCACCCAGCCGGGCTCCTCGGGCGCTTCGATGGTGTCCAGCACGCCGCCCGCCGGATCGAAGCGATGGAGCTTGTGACCCTTGATGTCCACGAACCACAGGCAGCCGCGCGCGGCGTCCCACACCGGACCCTCGCCCAGTGTTGCACCGACCCTGCAGGCGACTTGAGGCGTCATCTCAGCGCCAGCCCGCATCGACGAAATACTCGTGCCCCGTACACATCCGCGCATC
Source organism: Novosphingobium sp. 11B (assembly GCF_054589055.1). Lineage (NCBI taxonomy): Bacteria > Pseudomonadati > Pseudomonadota > Alphaproteobacteria > Sphingomonadales > Sphingomonadaceae > Novosphingobium > Novosphingobium sp. 11B. Next base: position 2,791 of record NZ_BAAILP010000082.1, read on the forward strand.
GTCGGAGGCGAGGAACAGCGCCAGCGCCGCCACGTCGGCCGGCTGGACGCGAGCCTTCAGGCACTGTGCGTCGAGGATCTCGCGCTCGCCCTCGGGGGTGTACCACTTCTCCTGCCGGGGCGTCTGGACGTTGCCGGGCACGATCGCGCAGACACGGATATTACGCTCGCCCAGTTCGCGGGCCATCGCGCGGGTCATGCCCTCGATCGCGGCCTTGGCAGTCTGGTAGAGCGAGAGCTGGTCGAGCGCGAGGTGCCAGCTGATCGACCCGAAGTTCAGGATCACGCCGCCGCCCGCCGCTTCCATGAAGGGCACGGCGGCCTGCGCGGCAAAGAACAGGTGGCGCAGGTTCACCGCCATACGCTCGTCCCAGTATTCCGGCGTGACGTCGGCGATGGCGTGGCGGTCGTCGTTGGCGGCGTTGTTGACCAGCACGTGGAGGCCGCCGAGCGCATCATGCGCCGCCGCGACTTGCGCCTGCACGAAGTCGAGGTCCTTGAGATCGCCGGCGACGAAGCGGGGGGTGAACTCCACCGTGCCGTCGAGGCTCGCCACCAGCGCTTCGGAAGGTTCGGCGGCGATGTCCACGAAGGACACTTTCGCCCCCTGCCGCGCGAAGGCCTCGACCAGCGCCGCCCCGATCCCGGAGCCGCCGCCCGAGATGAACACCCCCTTGCCCGCAAGCGAGGGAAAGCGCGCAGCTAGCGCGGTGGGGGAGGGGAGAGTGGTGGTCAACATGGAAGTCCTTGGTGAAGTCGAAGAGTCAGGCAAGCGCGTCGGCTTTTGTCCCGATCAGCCCGCGCGCGGCGAGGTTTCGGTAGAGGGCGGAAATCCCGGTTTCCCAGGCAGGCGCATCGCGTGAGGTGGCGACGGTGTTGACCAGCGTTCCGAGGCGATCGCTGGAGATCGTCACGACATCGCCGACCTTGTGGGTGAACCCGCGTCCCGGCGCATCGCGGTCCTGCGTCGGCGCGAACAGGGTGCCGAGGAACAGCACGACGCCGTCCGGGTATTGATGCTCGGAAAAGCACTGGCGCAGCAGGTCGAGCGGCGGGCGACTGATCTCCGACATGCGGCTCTCGCCTTCGAGGAGGAAACCGTCCGTGCCCTCGATGCGCAGCAGCACCTGCGCGTTCTCGACATCGGCCACGGTGTAGCCCTGATCGAACAGGCGCACGAACGGACCGACCGAGCAGCTGGCATTGTTGTCCTTCGCCTTGCCCAGCAGCAGCGCCGAGCGGCCTTCGAAATCGCGCAAGTTGACGTCGTTGCCCAGCGTCGCGCCCACGGCCTTCCCGTGCGCGTCGGAGAGGATGACGATCTCCGGCTCCGGGTTGTTCCAGTGCGAATCCGAACGCACGCCGATCGTAGCGCCCGATCCCACGGTGGAAAGCACCGGCGACTTGGTGAACACTTCCGCGTCCGGCCCGATCGCCACTTCGAGGTACTGCGACCACATGCCGTCCTCGATCAGCGCCGCCTTGAGCGCCGCTGCCTCCGGGCTGCCGGGCACGACCGAGCGGATCGAGCCGCCGATGCGCTCCTCCAGCCCGCCGCGCACCGCCTGCGCCTTGTCGGCATCGCCGCGCGCGCGTTCCTCGATCACGCGCTCCAACGCGGAGACGGCGAAAGTGACGCCCGCCGCCTTCACGCACTGCAGGTCGATCGGGCTGAGCAGGGTGGCACGGGCCAGAACGTCCTCG
>NZ_BAAILP010000083.1:0-6262 GCF_054589055.1 Novosphingobium sp. 11B
AAGCAATCCAGGGCAGTCTTGAGCGTCCTGGATTGCTTCGCTGCGCTCGCAATGACGAGGTTTTACAGCTTCCCGAACTGTGCCTCGTAAGCGCCGGTATCGCCGCTCGACAACAACCGCGCCTGCTCCACCCAGCTGTCGCGGCGCGGGCGGCCCGCGAAGGCCCCGAGCTTGGTGTCGAGGTCGTCGAGGTCGGCATCGCTCCATGCCGCGATCTGGGCGTAGCTCGTTACGCCCAGCGCATGGAGCAATGTCAGCATCTTGGGGCCGAGACCCTTGATCTTGCGCAGGTCGTCCGCCGCGACTTCACCCTCGGCCGTCTCCACGACCGGCGGGGCCGGAGGAGCGGGCGTCGGGTCGGGCTCGGCGGCGATGGTCTGCGGGGGCTCGTGCGCCGCATCGTTGTGGCGCGCCTCGTCGGCCTCTTCCTGCGCGGCAACGGCGATGACCTCGCCGATGCCCGCCATCGTCCCGGCCATCGCGGGCGGGTCGATGTGGTACTGCGAGGCGGGCGGCGCGTCGTCTATCAGCGCCTGGTTGCGCTGCGCGGGCGCCGCGCCCTCGTCGAGCACGTCGGGGCGATGCTCGCGCCGCGCCGGCTTCGAGCCGTGGATGAAGACCCAGTAGGCCACCACGATGCCCACGAGCAGCGCGACGATGAAGACCAGCCAGTTCGCCTGAACCATTTCCAGCACGTCAGTTCACCTTCCTGCGATTCCATATTGCGGCGCCGATGCCGAAACCAATCCCGTAGGACAGCAGCACCGAGACGGCCATTTCCAGCCATAGCGGCAAGGCAGCGTCCTTTCCTAGTCCCTCAAGTCCATCATTCAGGCCCCGGCGTATCGATCGGCGTCGGCTTGACCGGCGCGGTGTAGAGCACCGAGAACTCGATGCGCCGATTGGCCGGGTCGAGCGGGTCCAGCCCTTCCACTGGCCGCGCCGAGCCGAGGCCTGCCGCACGCAGGTTCGTCGCCGGGATGCCGCGCGCGATCAGCGCCGAACGCACCGCCTCCGCCCGCGCCTGCGAGAGCGCGACATTGACCTTCTGGTTGCCCGAGGCGTCGGTATGCCCGGTCACCGCGATGATGCTGCCCACGCAAGGCCGCAGCGAGCGCGCCACTTCGCCCAGCAGCCGCTCGCTCGACGGTTCGAGGCGCGTGCTGGCCTCGCCGAAACGGATGGTGCGGGTTTCGAGGATGCGCTCGACGTCGTCCTGGCAATGGGCCGAGACGCTGCGGTCGTCGCCGTCCCGCGCCCAGCTCACCCCGGCGATCCCCGGCACCGCGGCGATGGCGGCGGCGACAGCCTTGCGCGTCTCTGGCGAAAGGTCCCTGCCGCCGGAGAGCACCGGGTGGCGGGTCAGCCAGCCGTAGCGGTCGCGGAAATTCAGCGTCACGCCCTTCCCGCCCACAGCATCGCGCGCGGCCGAAGCCTGCCGGTCGAGGTCGCCGATGAACGCAAGCCCCCGCGCCCGGGTGACGGCGAAGGACATGACCAGGCACAGCGCGGCTCCGGCGACGATCAGCGATGCGCGGCGGGGATTCATGTAGGCAACCTAGAGAACCGAAGCCGGGCTGTCAGCCGGGCAGTTGCTCGCCAAGCGGAGTTTCGACCTTCTTCGCCTTCTGGAACAGCCGCCGGTCCTCAGGCCCGAACGCCTTCTTCCAGATGACGAGGAAGTAGGAACCCAGGATCGCCGGGATCCCGAAGGCCAGCGCCGCCCACTCGGGCAGGAAGCGCACCGCGAGGAAACCGATGACGACGGCCGGCAAAGCCGCCCAGACTAGCGCCCAGCGCCAGTTGTTGATCGGCTCCTTGAGGATGCGCGCCAGCATCACCGACTTGACGATCGAGGACAGCCCCAGCGCCAGCATCAGCGCGCAGGCGGCAGCGGCGGCCTGGAACAGCGGATTGAAGCCGAGCCGCTGCATCAGCAGGATGCCGAAGAGCGTCAGCGCCGCCTGCAGCGCGATGGTCCCGATCGAGACCCACAAGTTGCGCAGCCGCGCGACGTAGATCAGCGCCGCCTCGCTCACCACGGCGGTGGCGGCGACCACCTCGGCGGCGAGCAGGAAGGCCAGCGCCCCGGTGCCGCCGACGAACTCGCGTCCGACGAGGCCCATCACGCCGTTGCCGGGAATGCCCAGCGCCAGTGCGATCCCGGCTTGCGAGGCGGTGATCCAGAAGCCCACCTGACAGACCTGCCGGGCGATGGCGGCATAGTCCTTTTCCTTCAGGTTGCGCGTGATCACCGGGCCGAGCACCGGCTCGAAGCTGGTCTTGAGCTTCTGCGGCAGGCTCGCCACCTGCTGCGCGGCGTAATAGACGCCGACCGCCGAGGCCGGGGCAAGGAAGCCGAGCAGGAAGATGTCGACGCGCCGGGTGCCCCACTCGATGGCGTCGGCCAGTGCGATCGGCAGCGAGCGCAAGGCCAGCTTGCGCATCGCGCCGGGCCGGGGCTTCCACCCGCGCGGCAGGCCGTATTCGCGGAAGAACGGGATGAACGCGGTGATCGCGGCGGCATAGATCGAGGCGATATAGGCGATGGACAGCCCGCTCTCGGGCGCCAGCCAGATCATCGCGCCCGCCATGATCGAGATCGTCCAAGGCTCCACGATCGCGCGCGACCATACCGTCGGCGTCACCCGCAGACGATAGGCGAGCGCGGCCAGCCAGATCTCGGTCATCGTGAAGGGCGGCAGCGCGATCACCATCAAGCGGTCGATCTGCGTGTAATGGCCACCCGGGAACAGCACGCCCGGCACGAACCAGAACAGCAGGGCGGCGGTGCAACTGGCGATGATCGCGAGGATCGAGCCGTCGGCGATCACGTTGGCAGGCCGCACCTGCCCCTCGGTCTCCGACAGCCGCTGCGCCAGCCCGCGCTTCTCGCCCATCGTGCAGAGCATCGAGGTCAGTTCGATCAGCACCAGCGCCGAGGCGAAGCGGCCCAGCGCAGCCGGTCCGTAGGACGCGGCGCGCCCGGCGATGAACAGGAACGGGATGCGCGCGGCGAGCCGCAGGAAGAATCCGAACAGGTTGGTGCGCCCGCCCTTGGCGAGAGCGGCGATGTCGTCGCGCTCCTTGTCGCCTTGCGGTGCGTGGGCGGGATCGCCGTATGGCGTGCTCAAGAAGCAGGCTCCTGCTCGTCGCGCAGCGGGCGCGACAGGAGATCGCTCACGACCGCGCTCGCCGGAGCCTCGCCCTTCAGCAGCCGTTCGACCGCCTCGACGATGGGCATCTGGATGCCGTCACGGCGGGCGAGGTCGGCGAGCACCGGTGCGGTCGCCGCGCCTTCGGCCACGCTGTTCTTGCCCGACAGCGCCTCGGCGGCGGTCAGCCCCTTGCCCAGCGCGAGGCCGAGCGAGAAGTTGCGGCTGGAGGTGGAGGAACAGGTCAGTACCAGATCGCCAAGACCGCACAGGCCCGACAGCGTCTCCGCGCGGGCGCCTCTCGCCAGCCCGAAGCGCAGCATTTCGGCATAGCCGCGCGCGATCAGCGCCGCGCGGGCGTTCTGGCCGAGGTTCAAACCCTCGACCACACCGCAGGCAATGGCGAGCACGTTCTTGACCGCACCGCCGATCTCGGCGCCGACGACGTCATCGGAATAATAAGGCCGCAGCGCCGGGCGGGCGAGCAGCGGCGCCAGCCGGTCCCACTGCGCACGCCCGCCACCGCAGGCGAGCGTCACGGCGGTTGGCAGCCCGGCGGCGACTTCATGCGCAAACGTGGGGCCGGAGAGCACCGCCAGCCGCTCGGGCGCGCAGGCGCTCGCGGCGACGTCGGCCATCAGGCGGCCGGTTCCGGCCTCGATACCCTTGGCGCAAAGCACGAGATCCCGGTCGCCTGCAGGCAGGCCCGCGATCACGGAGGCGAGGAACTGCGCGGGCACGACCACCAGCAGCGCCGGAAGTGCGGCGAATTCGCCCAGGTCGCTGGTGGCGCGGATGGTGGACGCCAGCGCGGCGCTCGGCAGGTAGAGGCCGTTGCGGCGGTCGCGGTTGATCTCCTCGACCAATTCGGTCTCGCGTGCCCAGAGCAGGACGTCGCTGCCGTCGCTGGCGAATGCCTGCGCCAGCGCCGTGCCCCATGCGCCTGCGCCGATAACACCGATCTTCGCGCTCATGCCTTCACTCCCGCACCGCGTACCGCCTCGGCCTCCGGATCGAGCGGCCAGCGCGGGCGCGCCGCCACGTCGAGCGGGTCGGACTGCCCGCGTTCGAACCGCTCCACACCGGCCCAGGCGATCATCGCCGCATTGTCCGTACACAGGCTAAGCGGCGGTGCGATGAAAGGCAGCGAATGGCTTGCCGCCAGCGCTTCCAGCGCACTGCGGATCGCCTTGTTCGCCGCGACGCCGCCCGCGACGACGAGCGCGTTCACCGGCCCGCACTTGGCGAGCGCCCGGCGGGTACGGTCGATCAGGCAGTCGATCGCGGCCTGCTGGAACGAGGCGGCGATGTCGGCATCGGTGTACTCGCCCGACTGCTTCGCCCGCAGCACCGCGCTCTTGAGCCCGGCGAAGGAGAAGTGCGGCTCGGCCGAACCCTTGAGCGGGCGCGGCAGCGGCACTTTCTTCGCATCGCCCTGAAGCGCCAGCCGCTCCAGCGCCGGGCCGCCGGGATAGCCGAGGCCGAGGACCTTGGCGGACTTGTCGAAAGCCTCGCCCAGCGCGTCGTCGATGGTTGTGCCGAGGCGGCGGAACTGGCCCACGTCCTCGACCAGCAGAATCTGGCAGTGCCCGCCCGAGACCAGCAGCAGCAGATAGGGATAGGCTAGGCTGGCATCGGCAAGGCGCGGCGACAGGGCGTGCCCTTCGAGATGGTTGACCGCGATCAGCGGCTTGTCGGTGGCCATCGCCAGCGCCTTGGCGGTGACGAGGCCGACCATGACTCCGCCGATCAGCCCCGGCCCGGCGGTCGCGGCGATCGCGTCCACCTGATCGAGCGTCATCCCGGCATCGGCCAGCGTCGCCTCGATCAGCGGGGCAAGCCGCTCGGCATGGGCGCGCGCGGCGATCTCGGGCACGACGCCGCCGAAGGGGCGGTGCTCTTCGTCCTGCGAGGCGATGCGCTGGGCGAGGATCACCCTGCCGTCGGTGACCAGCGCCGCCGCCGTCTCGTCGCACGAGGATTCAATGCCGAGAACTATGCTCATCCGGCCTTCCCCTGAACGACAATGCCCGGTAGCACAAGCCGCCGATGACCAACGATAAACAAGACCAGACCTTCCGCCCTGAGCGTTACAAATTGGGCACACGCCGTTCGCCGCTGGCGATGGCGCAGGCCCATGAGGCGCGAGACCGGCTCGCCCAGGCGCACGGAATCGATCCGGCGCATATAGAGATCGTGGCCGTCACCGCCAGCGGCGATCGCATCCAGGACCGCGCGCTCGCCGAAATCGGCGGCAAGGCGCTGTGGACCAAGGAACTCGACGCCTGGCTGGCGAGCGGCGAGATCGACTTCGCGGTCCACTCGGCCAAGGACGTCGAGACGATCCGCCCCCAGGCTTTCACGATCGGCGCCATCCTCCCGCGTGGGGACGTGCGCGACGTGCTGGTCGGCGCGGAAAGCATCGCCGCTTTGCCGCCGGGCGCCGTCGTCGGCACCAGCGCCCCGCGCCGCGCCGCGCAGCTGCTCCACGCCCGGCCCGACTGCAAGGTGGTGACCTTCCGCGGCAACGTCGCCACCCGCCTCGCCAAGCTGGCGGCGGGAGAGGCCGACGCGACGTTCCTGGCGCGGGCGGGCCTCGTGCGGCTGGGCGAGACCGGCACCGGCCACCCCCTCGACGCCGAGGACTGGCTGCCCGCCCCGGCGCAGGCCGCGATCATGATCGAGTGCCGCGCCGACGACGAACGCACCCGCGCCTTCCTCGCCGCCGTGGACGACGCGCCCAGCCGCGCGCAAGTGCTCGCGGAGCGGGCATTGCTGGCGGGCCTCGGCGGCAATTGCCACAGCCCGATCGCGGTGCTGACCCGCAACGAGGGCGGCCATCTCGTCATGCGCGCCGCGCTCTACAGCCCCGATGGCGCCGAGCACGTTACGGGTGAGGCCCGCTTCCCCGCCGCCGACGCGGAAGGTCCGGGCCGCCTCGCCGCCGACCTGCTCGCCCGCGCGGTTCCCGCCATCACGGTGCATTTTGCCGGAGCGTGAACCCTTCGTCGTCCCGGACTTGATCCGGGACCGGTGGCTGTCTTTAGCCGCGAACTCGCCGCGCGCGCCGCAAGGTGGGCGGGTCCCGGCCAGCGGTCCCGGATCAA
>NZ_BAAILP010000084.1:0-23059 GCF_054589055.1 Novosphingobium sp. 11B
CTGATCCGGGACCGCTGGCCGTGAACGGCCTACTTGGCTGCGCGCGCTGCGATCTCTCACCGAAAGACAGCCACCGGTCCCGGATCAGGTCCGGGACGACGAGCCTGCCTGTCAGGGCGTCGCCACCTTCATCAGCACGATCCCGCTGAGGATCAGTCCGGCGGCGAGCAGGCGCATGGCGCTTGCCGATTCGCCCATGAACACGATCCCCGCCGCGAAAGCGCCCACCGCGCCGATGCCGGTCCACACGGCATAAGCCGTGCCCAGTGGCAGGGACCGCATCGCGGCGGCGAGCAGGCCGAAGCTCGCCAGCATCGCGGCCAGAGTCACGACGCTGGGCCACAGGCGCGTGAAGCCCTCCGACTGTTTCATGGAAAACGCCCAGACCACTTCGAGCAGGCCGGCGATGGCGAGAAGAATCCAGGGCATTCGGCAATCTCCTTATGAGGCGATTCCCGGGCCGTCCCGGACTTGAAGCTCCGTCGAAGGAGACGCACGAACGTGGTCGGCGCACTGGCCAGATAGGAAAGTGCGGCTTTGGGGGCAACCCTTTGCGCGTCCTCCACATGATTTCCACAGGGGGGCGCTTTGCCCGAATCCTGTTGTCTCGCTATCAGCGCCGCCAACCGATTCACCAGCATTTACCGGAGCACGTACCCCCATGGCCGAAACCACCGACGATCGCCTGCGCCTGCTGATCGAGCGCGTCGAGCGCCTGGAAGAGGAAAAGAAGGGCATCTCGGACGATATCCGCGACGTCTACAACGAAGCCAAGGCCGTCGGCTACGACGTCAAGATCATGCGTGCCATCGTGCGCCTGCGCAAAATGAAGCCCGACGACCGCCGCGAAATGGACATGCTGCTCGACACCTACAAGTCGGCCCTCGGCATCGACTGATCTTCATTCCTCCCCGAGCTTGCTCGGGGAGGGGAACCTCCCGCGCAGCGGGTGGTGGTGGGGGCGTCAGCTCCCCAGTTGCACCAGCACCATGGCTGCGGCATTGGCGCAGCCGTGCTGGAGCATCGAGGCCGGAAGGCCGATGCGCTGGCGCGTGAAGCCCAGCAGCACGCCTGCCCACAATTGCGGCAACACCATCGGCAGCGCGAGCGCGGATATGGTCGGGTAGTTCATCAGATGGACGCCTGCGAACAGCAGCGCCGCCAGCCAGAACACCGCCGGATAAGCCGCCGCATAAGTGGAAGACGTCGGACGCTTGCGCAGCCACAGCCACCCTCCGACAGCGGCGACCACGAGCGCCAGCAGCGATCCTGCCAACACCAGCGGCTGCAGTGATTTCGCCATGACGGCCAGCCCCGCGAACAGGCCGAAGCACGCCAGCAGCCATAGCGCGCGGGGGCGTCCGGTCTGCCAGCCGCGGAAGATCATCTCCTCCAGCACCGGTGCGATCACGATGGTGATCGGCAGCAGCCAGCCTGCCGGCAGCTTGTCGAAGGCGTCGGGCAGCGGCTGGCCCATCGTCTTCTGGTAGAGCCCGAGCAGCGGCAGGATCACCAGCAGAAGCCCGCCGATGTGCAGCACCGTCAGCAGCGCCAGCCGGGGCCATGCCTCACGCGACCGCAGGCCGATGGGCGCAAGTATGCGCGGCCGGGCGACGAAGCTCGCCAGTTCGCGCAGCAGGGCAGAGGGTACTGAGGAGCTTGTTTCGATCCGGGTCGCCATGCTTCGTTCTATCCCCGATTTCCTTGCCAATTCGTTGTCTTGCCAGCACCGTGAGACGGTGCAACCTTGGCGGTCCAGCGAAGGAGAGCGCGCCGATGATCGTCACCACCACTCCCACCGTCGAAGGCCAGCCAGTCCGTGACTATCTGGGTATCGTCACTGGCGAAGTCATCGTCGGCGCCAACCTCGTGCGCGATCTCTTCGCCGCCGTCACCGACATCGTCGGAGGTCGCTCCGGCAAGTACGAGGAAGTCCTCCAGCGCGCCCGCCGCGAGGCGTTGAAGGAAATGGAAGCGGAGGCGGAGAAGCTGGGCGGCAACGCCGTGGTCGGCGTGGACATAGACTACGAGGTGATCGGATCGCACGGTTCGATGCTGATGGTAAGCTGTTCCGGAACTGCCGTCGTCGTGTAGCAGGCCGACTCCGGTTGCCCTTTGGGGTGCCCCTGTTGTAAGGCCCGCGCCACTTCATTCATCGCAAAGACCCGTGGACTCATGGGCAGGCAACGAGCGGACCGATGGCAGGCCATTCCAAATTCAAGAACATCATGCATCGCAAGGGTGCGCAGGACAAGAAGCGCTCGGCGCAGTTCTCCAAGCTCAGCCGCGAAATTACCGTCGCGGCGAAGATGGGCATGCCCGACCCGGACATGAACCCGCGCCTGCGCGCCGCCGTCAACGCGGCCAAGGCGCAGTCGATGCCCAAGGACAACATCCAGCGCGCGATCGACAAGGCGAGCAAGGGCGACGCCGAGAACTACGAGGAAGTGCGCTACGAGGGCTACGGCCCCAGCGGCATCGCCATCATCGTCGAGGCGCTGACCGACAACCGCAACCGTACTGCTACCAACGTGCGCACCGCCTTCGCCAAGAACGGCGGCAACCTCGGTGCCTCGGGCGCGGTTTCGCACGGCTTCGAACGCCTCGGCCTGATCGAGTACCCCGGCAGCGTGGGTGACGAGGACAAGGTCCTCGAAGCCGCGATCGAAGCGGGCGCCGAAGACGTGCAGAGCGACATGGGCGACGGCGACGAGAACCCTGGCAGCCACCAGATCTGGGTTTCGGTCGATGCGCTCCACGAAGTCGCGCGCGAGCTGGAAAAGATCCTGGGCGAAGCCGAAGGCGTCAAGCTGGCATGGAAGCCCAACCTCACCGTCGATGTCGACGCGGACACCGTCAGCACGCTGATGAAGCTGGTCGACACCCTCGAAGACGACGACGACGTCCAGACCGTCTGGGGCAACTACGAGATCTCGGACGAGGTCATGGAAACGCTCGGCTGATATGCTGGCACTGATCGCCCGCGCCCTGCTTTCGGGCGTTCTCATCGTGGCGATCGCGGAAATCGGCAAGCGCCTGCCTGCTCTGGGCGCGCTTGTCGCTTCGCTGCCGCTGGTCTCAGTACTGGGCATGATCCTGCTGTGGCAGGCGCGCCCGGATGCCGAGAACATGGCGGTTCATGCCGGGGCGACGTTCTGGTACGTGCTCCCCTCGCTGCCGATGTTCCTGCTGATGCCGGTTCTGTTGCGCAATGGTCTGGGGTTCTGGGCCTCGCTGCTGGCCGGGTGCGTGCTGACCGTGGTGCTCTATTCGCTGATGATGCATTTCGGGCCGCGGCTCGGGCTGAAGGTCTGACACCATGATTATCCTCGGCATCGACCCCGGCCTGACCTGCACGGGCTGGGGCGTCGTCGCCAAGAGCGGCAGCCGCCTCAGCCACGTAGCCAACGGCCAGATCCGCACCAACGCCAAGGCCGGAATGGCCGAGCGGCTGGTCGAACTCGACGCCGCGCTGACCGATGTGATCCTCCAGCACCGGCCCGATACCGGCGCGGTGGAGGAAGTCTTCGTCAACGTGAACCCGCAGTCGACGCTCAAGCTAGGGCAGGCGCGCGGTGTCGCGATGCTGTCCGTGGCGCGCGCCGGGATTCCGGTGGCGGAATATTCGACCAAGCTGGTGAAGAAGGCGATCGTTGGCACCGGCGGGGCGGCGAAGGCGCAGATCCAGGCGATGCTGATGGTGCTGCTGCCGGGCGTTAAACTGGCGGGCGAGGACGCCGCCGATGCTCTGGCGGTGGCGATTACTCATGCGAATATGCTGGGTAGTCACCGATAAAAGGGAAGTCCTGGGGCCATCGCCCCAGACCCCCAAACTGTCGTCGTCGCGCGCGCAGCAGCGGCGGCCTCACATTGCGCCGCAGGCTTTTAATGTCTCCCGGCTCACCGTCTGACATGACGAAGCGGCGCGCGTGGCCTCGACAGTTCACGGGGTGCAGGGGTGGTAAACCCCAGCCTTCTTCTCTTTTCCTCTGGCGCCCCGAATCCCTTCCTGCCATAGGAACAAACCATGATCGCCAAGCTGACAGGATTGCTCGACGACACCGGCGCCGACTGGGCCATCATCGACGTCAACGGCGTGGGCTACCTCGTCCATTGTTCGGCGCGAACGCTGGACCATCTCGGTATCCGGGGTGATCGCGTCGTCGTCCATACCGAGATGCAGGTTTCGGAAACCGACCAGCGCCTGATCGGCTTCACGTCCGGGGCGGAGCGCAACTGGTTCCGCCTGCTGACGGCGGTGCAGGGTGTCGGCTCGAAGGTAGCGCTGGCGATCCTCTCCGCTCTGACGACCGAGGAACTCCAGCGCGCCTGTGCGGGCGGCGACAGCGCCATGGTGGCGCGCGCGAACGGCGTCGGGCCGAAGCTGGCGAGCCGCATCGTCAACGAACTCAAGGACAAAGCCGGCGGCATGCCCACCGCGCCGGGGGCGTCCGGCATCGTGGCGGTGGCGCCTGCGGGCTCGGCCAGCGCCGATGCGGTCTCGGCCCTGCAGAACCTCGGCTTCAAGCCTGCGGTGGCGGCGACGGCGGTTGGCAAGGCGGTCGATCAGCTTGGTGAGGATGCGGCGCTGGGCGATCTCATGCGCGTGGCGCTGAAGCTGGCGACGGGGTGAAGATCATGTCTCAGGTCAAACTCGACATTCCTGCAGAGCAATTACAATGGATCGAAAAAAAGGTTTCGCAGGGGCGCTTCCTTGATGCTGCTGAATATGTCCGGCATCTTGTTCGCCGTGATTTGGAGCGCACAGAGCAGGAAGCGACCGCATCGGGGCATCCGCTCAAATGAGCTTCGTGGATCAATACGAGGATCGACAGCCGCCGCGGATGCTGCCGACGATTTTTGGGATCTTAGCAAGCCCGATTAGCATCGCCATTGTGCTATGCGTTATATCTTGGTCCTTTGCGCTTGGATTTATCGGACTGGCATTGCCGCTATGCCTTTTGGTCGGTGTTCCCGTAGCGCTCGGTGTCAGAAAGCGAATGACGCTGACGTTTCCAAATTGCGCACTGGCGGGCGGCACGTCCGGGTTCCTGACCGGGCTTATGATCATGATCGTCGCGGCCATACGCGACACGTATTATGAAATTGGCAGCTCTTTCTTCATACTGACCTTTGGTGGCGTTGTGTGCGGAGGCATAGCTTTCCCGTGGATCAGATGGATGGATCTGCGCTTTCCAGCTACAGGCCATTCATGACCGACAATCCCATCCTTTCCCCCAATCGCCAGGTCGAGGACGCCGATGCCGCGCTTCGGCCCAAGACGCTCGCCGAGTTCGTCGGGCAGGCGGCGGCCAAGGACAACCTGCACGTCTTCATCGAAAGCGCCAAGTCGCGGCGCGAGGCGATGGACCATGTGCTGTTCTTCGGGCCTCCGGGCCTTGGCAAGACGACGCTGGCGCAGATCGTCGCGCGCGAACTGGGCGTGGGTTTTCGCGCCACTTCCGGTCCGGTCATCGCCAAGGCGGGCGACCTCGCCGCGCTGCTGACCAATCTGGAGCAGGGCGACGTCCTGTTCATCGACGAGATCCACCGTCTCAATCCCGTGGTCGAGGAAGTGCTCTATCCGGCGATGGAGGACCGCGCGCTGGACCTCATCATCGGCGAAGGTCCGTCGGCGCGCTCGGTGCGGATCGACCTGCCGCCGTTCACGCTGATCGGCGCGACGACCCGGCAGGGCCTGCTGCAGACCCCGCTGCGCGACCGCTTCGGCATCCCGGTGCGCCTGCAGTTCTACACCGTCGAGGAACTGGAGAAGGTCGTCAGCCGCGGCGCGGGCCTGCTCGGCATCGGCATCGACAAGGGCGGAGCGACCGAGATTGCCCGCCGCGCACGCGGTACTCCGCGTGTCGCGGGGCGCCTTATGCGGCGGGTGCGCGATTTCGCGCATGTGGCGGGATCGGACACCATTACCCGTGCGATCGCCGACGATTCGCTCACCCGGCTGGAAGTGGACGCCATTGGCCTTGATGCGCAGGATCGCCGGTATCTGCGGATGATCGCGGACATCTATAAGGGCGGCCCGGTGGGCGTGGAGACGCTGGCGGCGGGACTGTCCGAACCACGCGACACGATCGAGGAAGTGATCGAGCCGTACCTCATCCAGTTGGGCCTCGTTGCCCGCACGGCACGGGGACGTTGCCTCAATGATAGGGGATGGAGCCACCTTGGCATGACCCCTCCTGCGGGGCCGCAGGGCGGGTTGTTCGATTCGGAAGGGTGAGTGCGCCAGGCGGCACATTCGCCGCAAAAGCGTCGGTCTGCTTTACAACCCGCTGAACTAACAGTCCCGTTTCGGTACACCCTCTGAGTTAGAATGATAAATTAACCCAGTTTCCCGCATCGGGACGGTGAATTGCGGGTGAATGACGTTGCCGCATTAACGTGTCTCTGCGTTGTTTCTGGCAGATGGATGCACGGTAGCCCGAAAGGGCCTTCGGGCCTCCGGTGCGAAACAAAGAGAGCAACGCGTTATGTCGGTTCGGATGGCCCTTGCTAAACTGTCTGCCTGTGCGGCGGGCTGTGCCGTGATCGGCGGCGGTGCCGTTCACGTCGCCGAGACGCAGTCGGCGAAGACCGAGTACCGCAAGGTGAAGATGGCCAAGGCCGCTCCGGTAAAGAAGCGTCCGGCCCAGCGCCTCGTCCGCAAGGACCAGCCCCGCACCACCAAGCGCGTGCGCAAGATCATCAAGCGGACCTGCTGCGACCAGCCGCAGATGGCGATGGTGCCGATGCCCGCGCCGTACATGCCGCCCGCGCCGGGTCCGTCCTACTCGGGCGGCAGCGGCGGCGCGCCAGTAGTGATCGGCGGCGGTGGTGGCGGCTTCGGCGGCTTTGGCGGCGGGTTCTTCGGCGGCTTCTTCGGAGGCAGCGGCGGCGGTGGCGGCGGCAACGTCGTGATCACCTCGACCAGCAGCGGCGGCGTGACTTCCACGACCGGCGGCGTCACGTCCACCACGGGCGGTGTGACCTCGACCAGCGGCGGCGTGACCTCGACCTCCAGTTCGAGCACCGGTGGCCTGACCTCCACGACGACCACGGGCGGGCTGACGTCCACGACCACCACCGGCGGGATCACCTCGACCACGTCGACCAGCTCGGGCAACGTGACCAGCACCAGCAGTTCCAGCTCGTCCTCGTCGTCTTCCAGCTCCAGCTCCAGTTCGTCCTCCAGTTCCTCAAGCGGCGGTGACGATCATTCTTCCGGCGGCGCGACCTCCACGGGATCGTCCAGCGGTTCGTCGTCCAGCTCGTCTTCGTCGTCGGGGTCTTCCTCGACTTCTGGCGGCTCGAACGGTTCGACCTCGTCGAGCAGCTCCAGTTCCTCGTCTTCCTCTTCGTCGTCCAGCTCGTCCTCGGGTGGTTCGACCACGAGCACGTCGGGCGGCACCGATGTACCCGCTCCGCCGATGCTGATCCTGTTCGGCGCGGCGGCTGCAGCGATCGTGGGACGGCGCCGGCTGGCGCGCGCGAAGGCGGCCTGACATCTGAACACGGGGAGGGCGACGCCAAAGGCGGTGCCCTATGTGGAAGGGCGAGGTTCGCGGACCTCGCCCTTTTCATATGTTTTGCAAGGCCAGGCGTCTTTTACGGCCGGTTAACCAGAAATGCCCGATACGGCCTCTCGAAGCACAGCCGAGTTTCGCGGGGCCGATTCATGAAGATGGAACCTATCCTGCCGTTCGCCGAACGGACCTGCCCACGCCTCTCGGTGGTGGTGCCATGCTATAACGAGGAGGCCGTTCTCCTCATGCTGGAAGCACGGCTCGCGGCCGCCTGCCGGGAACAAGTGGGCGAGGACTACGAGATCGTTCTCGTCAATGACGGCTCCACTGATCGCACCTGGCCGCTGATCTGCGTGCTGGCCGAGCGCAACCCGCGGGTTCTCGGCGTCGATCTTTCGCGCAACCATGGGCAGCAATTGGCGGTGACCGCCGGGCTTCAGATATGCCGCGGCGAACTGATCATGATGATCGACGCAGACCTGCAGGACCCTCCGGAACTTCTTGGCGCAATGATCGAGAGGATCGAGGCGGGCGCGGACGTCGCATATGGCCAGCGCGTGGCGCGGCACGGTGAAAGCGCTTTCAAGCGGGGAACCGCATCGCTTTTCTACAAATTGCTCAACCGATTGTCGGAGCAGAACATCCCCGTCGATACCGGCGATTTCCGGCTGATGACCCGGCGCGTGGTCGATCAACTCAACGCCATGCCCGAGCGTTGCCGCTTCATGCGCGGCATGGTCAGCTGGCTGGGGTTCGAGCAGGTTGCCGTACCTTACGAACGCGATGCGCGCAGGGCGGGTGAAACCAAGTACTCCGTGCGGCGCCTGATGAGCCTTGCCATCGACGCCATCACGAGCTTTTCGACGGTGCCCCTGCGGCTGGCCTCTCATCTCGGCGTCCTGTCGGGATTTGCGGGGTTCGCACTCCTGTTCTGGGCGATCTGGCGCTGGTCCGAGAACGGCGTGATTATCGGCTGGACCAGCACGATCGCGGTCATGCTGATCATGGGTAGTATCCAGCTGATCATCCTCGGCGTCTTCGGCGACTACCTCGGGCGGCTCTATATCGAAAGCAAAGGGCGGCCGCTGTTCATCGTGCGCGAGGTGCGCAGCCAGTCGCGGGCGAGCGAGCGCGGACCTGTGGTGATGCCGCTGACGGTCGGCGCCTTCGATCCGCGGGTCTGACGTCCTGCCGATGACCATGATGATGGCCGCGTTGCGCTTCGGGCTGGTGGGTGTGCTGAACACGATCGTCGGGTTGGCCGTCATCTGGGCGCTGCTGCGGCTGGGGGTGGGCGACTATCCGGCCAACGCCTGCAGCTACGGAGTGGGTGTGTGCTGCTCCTTCGTGCTCAACCGGACCTGGACATTCGAGGTGCGCGGGCCGGTCGCTTCCACGGAAGTGGCGCGGTTCCTGACCGTCTTCGCGCTGTCCTACGGCGCGAACCTGGGCATGCTGACGCTGATGCGCGGGCTCGGCTTCGCGCAGAGCCTGATCGGGCAGGGCGCGGCGATGGCGGTTTATTCGGCCTGCTTCTTCCTCCTGTCCCGCCATTTCGTCTTCGCTCCGGGGCGCGCCGCGCGATGACGGGGCAGTCGGGAACGATCCCGCTGCGCTGGTGCGCGGCGCTGGTGCTGCTGGCCGCCGTGCCGCTGTTCTGGCCGGTGGTGCCGCCGCTGACCGACCTGCCCGGGCACATGTCGCGCTACATGGTGCAGATGGACGGCGGACGCAGCGCCGATCTGGCGCAGTGGTACAGCTTCCGGTGGGGCCTGCTCCCTAACCTCGGCGCCGATCTGCTCGCCTGGGTGTTCGAGCCGATCGTCGGCCTGAGGCTGGCGGTGAAGGCCATTGCGATCCTGATCGTGATGCTGCAGGTCGCGGGTTACCTTTGGCTGTCGCGCGCGGCGCATGGGCGGGTGGCGGTGACCGCGCTGTTCGCGGTGCCGCTGGCGCTGGGCAATCCGTTCCAGTTCGGGTTCCTCAACTTCACGCTGGGCATGGCGCTCGTCACGCTCGCACTGGCCTGGTGGATCAGTCCGTCGATGGCGGACAACCCGCGGCGGCGCTGGCTGGTGTTCTGCCTGGTCGCCTGCGTCATCTGGGTGTGCCATCTGGCCGCATGGGCGACTTTGTGCGTGCTGGTCGGGTGTTGTGAACTGGCCGGACGTTTCGAGCGATCCGGGCGCCTGTTGCCGGCGCTGTGGGGCGGGTTCCTTGCCAGCACCTGCCTGTTGGTGCCGCAGCTGGCGAGCATGGCGTGGCCGAACCCGGCCGGGCACCTGCCGAACGAGAACTGGTTCCGGCTGGGGCTCAAGATCTATCACTTCGCCAACGTTCTGGCGGATCGATGGGACGCCTGGGATTACCTCTGCGCGGCCGGACTGCTCGCCCTGATCGTGGCTGTCTGGCGCTCGCCGCGCTTTGCCCTGCACAAGGGGTTGGCGCTGGGCACGATCGTGCTGCTGGTGGTGTTCATGGTCATGCCGGGCACGATCTACGGGTCGGCCTATGCCGACATGCGCCTGACGCCCATGATCTATGCGCTGGCGCTGATCTGCGCGCGGCCGCTCGACCTTGGTGCGTGCAGGCAGCGGATGCTTGTGGTCGCCGGGATCGCCTTCGTGGCCTTGCGCCTCGTCGGCAACACGGTGAGCATGGCCGCCTGGGACGAGCAGATCAGCAAGGAGCAGGCCGTGGTCGAGCACGTCCCGCGCGGCTCGCAGCTGCTGACCTTCATCGCGCTGCCTTGCGTCAACTTCATCCGGCAGCAGGCGCGGGTGCGCGATGTTCACGTCGCCAGCTATGCGATGATGCGCCGCCATGCCTTTGCCAACGACCAGTGGGCGATGCGGGGCGGTCAGCTCATGAGCATCGACAACCCTGCCGCCGGTCCCTTCATCGACGCGCAGACCGGGGCGCTGGTCGGCGAGAGTTGCCAGGGGTTCAACCAGCTGCTCACGGCGATCGACCGGGTGCCTGACGGCATTCCCCGGTTGTGGGTGGTCTGGCACGTGCCCGAACTGCCGCTCGCCGGGTGGCGGCCGGTGGCGCGCTCGGGAGATTCCGTGCTGTACCTTCGTCAGATGCCATAGCGGCGCTTGACCGCACGGTAGCGTTCAAGGCGCATCACCTCGCGCTCGGCCGGATCGACCAGGGCGGTGTCGGCCGGGAGATGCTCGATCAGCCGGTTCCTCGGTACGAGCCGGGTCTGGAACCTTGCGGTGTCCTGCGTCAGCAGGTTGCGATAGGTCAGGTTGCCCTCCCGAAACCGCTGCGTGTCGAGCCAGTTGTGCACGCCCGGATCGTCATGGGCGAGCACCAGCCGCACCACGCCGTCGCCGTCGACGCGGGTGCGCGCCGGGGTGTAGCTGACCGGCCGGTGCAGGAAGTCCATCGAGCCCATGAAAGCGCCGCCCATGCCGAAGATCCAGAAGCCGGGGTGCGCGTCCATCTCGACGATCAGCGCCTCGTCCGGTTCCAGCCGCCAGACCATGTGCGCCGCCATCCGCCCGCGCTTCGCGTCGGAGGCATCGTTGGCAGTCCGGTCGGGAGGGAAGGCGCCCAGCGCATGCGGATCGCACACGCCGCGCGAGGTCAGCCACGAATGCTCCGGCCAGTCGTGCATCAGGCCGGTGACGAAGGCACCCGCCCAGTCCATCGCCTCGATCATTTCCGCAGATGTGGGCAGCGGCTTTGCGCCTGCGGTGTCCAGTGCTTCGATGGTCAGGGAGGTGGGGGTTTCGTCCCAGCCGTCGAAGGCTTCGCGGATGAACAGCTTGCGGCTGCCCGGCGTGGTCGGGAGCCAGTTGCCCGGCCGGGGTTCACCGCCGACGAAGAGTTCGAAGTCGCCTCGCGCGTCCGCCTCGATCTGCGCGCCGAGGATGTTGCACTCGGGAATGTCGCCGAAGGGCTCGTGAAGCGAGGGCCAGTCGGTGCCGGGGATGGTCTCGGGGCGCGGGCCTTGCACGGTGATGTTCAGCCAGCGCGCGGTGCCCTTGCGGCCGGTCAGGCGGTACGTGCGGTTTCCGTCGATCCAGGCCTGCCGATACGTGAAGTCGGCGACGTCGCCCCCCAGCTTGCGTGTCGGCGTGACGAAGGGGTGTATCTGCGGGAACGCGGTATCGCGCGTCTCCAGCGCGAGGTCGAAGGCCTGCCCCAGATTCTGCGTCAGGAAGCGAAAGGCGTCCGCGCGCTGGAGCGGATTGGCGGGATTGGCGTCCTTGAAGGCACTGTGACCAGCGCTTTTCAGGCGGTCGCAGAATTGCTCCCATGCCACGCGCAATAGGGCATCGTCGGGTCCATCGCCAAAGGCCATGTCAGGCTCCCAGTCGGTCGAGCATGTCGGAAAGGGCGCGGGCGGCGCGCGTGCAGGCTTCGCGCGGGCCTTCCGCCTCGATGCGCGGGCCTACGAGTTCGAGGTCGAACAGCCCGGTGTAGCCAAGGTCGAGCACATCGCACAGGATCGCCTCGAGCGGGATCGCGCCATCTCCCGGCACCGCGCGGCAGGGCGTGCTGCGATCGCCGAGCACATAGTCGCTGACTTGCACCAGCCCCGCCAGCGGCATCGCGTCGGCCAGCTTTCCGCGCAAGTCGGCCTCGGTCCAGCATGCATGCAGTTCGACGCAGACATCGATCGCGGCCATCCGGGCGAGGCGGACGGCATCGGGCAGGGTGTGGGGCATGTGGATGTCGGCGTTGAGCGGAGAGGCGTTTTCCACCAGCAGGCGAATCCCCGCCCGCTGCGCCGCATCGCGGCAGGGGGCGAGCAGGTCGGCGAAGCGCTGTGCTGCGGCCTCCCAGGACAGTGCACCGCGTCCTCCGGTGAGGAGATAGATTGCGGGCGCGCCCACTTCAGCCGCGACCTCGATAACACCGAGCAGGTTCGCCGCCGCCTTCCCGGTGTCGCGTTCAAGGTCGGGATGGAGGGCGAAGAGGTGGTTGATGCACCCGATCTGCACCGGGCTTTCGCGTGCCGCCGAGCGGGCTTCCTTCGTTTGCAGGCACGGCGCGGCGAGTGTGCAGTGCTGCACGCCGATGCTGCGGCAGAAGTCCAGGAAATCTGCGGTTGGCTCGGTGATCAGGGCCACCTGATGCAGGCTGACGCGCGGGTGCATCGGCGGTTACCTGCGCACTTCGATCGGCACGCCGAAGCGCTCGCGGAAAGGCGCGAACTCGGCGTTGAGGTCGTCGATGCAGTAGCCGGCGTCGATGAGCACCCGCGTCGAGTAATGGAACTTGCCATGCCGATCGCCGCGATTCTCGGCGAGGTAAGCGCGCATGGCGTCCTCCTGTCGCGGCCCGAATGCGCGGTCGGCGAATCGGTAGTAGCCGCGCACGGTGCCGATGGGATCGGCGACGAAATCGGCATAGCGCACGTGATGAATGCGCGGGTCATCAACCAGTGGGTCGGTCATGGTATGGCCGATCGACCAGCGCACGCGTTCGACGTGCGCGCGCGCCTCTTTCACGAGGTCGATCGGACCGACGATGCCTTCCATGATGTCGGCCATCATCATCGTCGAACTGGCCGCGACCATCACCGGGTCGCGGTGCAGCCAGACCAGCGTGGCGTCGGGATAGGCGTCGAAGAACGCCGCAAGGCGCGTGGTGTGAAAGCCCTTGAGCACCCAGTATTTGCGCGGGCGACGGAACTGGAAGGCCTGCAGCATGGCCTTGTGGATGCGGTACTGTGCGACTGGATCGGTAGGCAGGCCCATCGACAGGTTCTGCATCGGCACCCGCCACCAGGCGGTGGGCGTCATCACGCGAAAGTCGAAAGCCCAGGTCCGCTCGTCTTCGGGCAGGCCGTGGCCGAGCATGTCATTGTAGGGGTGGCAGTGCAGCCACTTGGCCATCTTCGCGTTGATTTCCCGCCATTCCTCGTCGGCGAGACGGTAGCGAGGGTCATCGCCCGTAACGGTCCCGGGCGGCGGCGATGGGTGCATGACCTCGGCGAAGCGCAGCGCCCGCGCATCCGGGTCCACCGACATCAGCGCATGCATCAGCGTGGTGCCAGATCGAGGCTCGCCGCTGGCGAACATCGGCCGTTCGATCACTTCGTCCGCCAAAGGAAACGCGCTGCGATCGTGGAAGAAGCGCAGGCGGTCGGTGAGCAGCCAGTGGATGTTGCGCGCTGCCGACTGCCGGCCCGCCTCGTCCATGGGGATGGTGTCGATATGCGCCACGGCAAGGGCGAAGCGTTCGGGAAAGCCTTCGTCCGCCCAGTCTGTCAGACCGGTTTCGTCGATCGCATGCTGCAGCAATTGCTGCGGTTCGAGCGCAGCCATCGGATCAGCCCTCCACCAGCCGGGCGATCTCGTCCTCGGTCTCCCGTACCTTGGCGGCGGAAGTGGCAGCGAACTTCATGCCGCCCATCGCGCCGTATTCCATCAGCTTGTAGACGCGCATTCCGGCATCGGCGAAGGCCTTGATCTTCAGCGCCACTTCCTTCGGTGTGCCCACAGGGAGTATGTCGCGGATGGCCTGCGGGTTCATGGCCTCGCAGAATTTCAGCATCGCCTCGCGGCTGAGCTTGACCGGATCGAAGTCCATGATCCCGCGCCAGTCCGGACCCATCGGGTGGTCATGCCCGAACTGGGCAAGGTCCTTCGCGGTGATCATGAGCACGATCGACTTCACCATCGGCGCGCGCAGCATTTCGTCGATCTCGTCCGGCTCGCCGATCAGCGCCATCTGGGTGATCGCGGGCGTGAAATGGCTCATGTCCCGCCCGGCCGCGTCACCCGCATCGAGGATGACCTTGAGCTTGGCCGCGTAATCCTCGGGCGTCCACGCACCCGCCGGCCACCAGCCGTCCGCCTCGCGTCCGGTGATGCCCAGCATCCTTGGTCCTGCCGAGCCCAGCCAGATCGACGGGGCCTTGCCGTCGTAAAGCTCGGTGTCCATGCGGGCGTGGTGGAGGTGAAAGAACTCCCCTTCGAAATCGACCGGGCCATCGGCATGCCACAGCAGCTTGATGACCTTGATCGCTTCTTCCAGCCGTCCCACCGGCTTGGCGAAGTCGAAGCCGTAAGGCACCGTGTTCTCCAGTTCGCCCGAGCCGAGACCGAGGATGAAGCGCCCCTTCGACAAGTGGCTGATCGTCAGCGCCGACTGCGCCAGCAGCGAGGGATGCCGCCGCACGGTATCGACCACGGTGGTCGCGAGCGGGGTGTTCTTCGTAAGCACCGCCGCCGCCGCGCTGACCGCCATGCCGTCCAGATGCCGGTGCGGGCTGGGGGAGGAGAGGGCGAGGTCGGTGAACTCCGGCGTCCAGATCGAGTCCGGCCAGAAGCTGACCATGTGGTCGGGCAGCCAGATCGAATGGTAGCGGCCCGAATCGTACTCCCCCACCATGTCGATGCCCAGCGGAAGCGTCGTGCGCAGGAAGGCGGCAGGCTGGACTTTCATCGGCTCATCTCCCTGAGGCGGGGGCTGCAGTGCATCGCAGGCACGATGGGTGCCGGACGCCTCTTTGTTCGGGGGCCATGGGTGGGCTAGGCGCCGGCCGAAGCAAATTCCCATTTGGGGATGAGGCGATGTCCTGTGAGAGCGTGTCTGTCGAAAGTCTGATCGTCCCGTTGATCGCCCCCCTGATCGAGGGTCTGGTCGAAGATCCGCCATGGCGCGGTTTCCTCGACGCTTTGCGCGCTGCGGTTGCGGGTGACTACGCCAGCCTGGTGTTCCGCCCGCTGCCGCTTGGTACGCCCGAGGCCCGCGTGATCCACCTCTATTCGGGGGCGCCGTCGCCGCCGCGGGTGTCGCGGCACTATCGCGAGAACCTCTACTTGCGCGATCCGATGCCCTATCATGAGATGACGGAAGGGCGCACGTATCGGCTAGACCAGCTGCTGCATTTCGGCGAGCCCGCCCACGACGCCTATCTGACGCAATTGCTGGTGCCATCGGGCATGAACCATATGCGGATGATCCGCTTTGCCGAGAAGTCGGGCACGAGCGGCTGGATCACCGTCACCCGGCGCGAGGGCGATTTCGGCCGGCAAGTCGACGGCCTGCTCGAAGCGCTGGTGCCATACATGCGCGTAGCGTTAGGCAGTTTCGTGGCGCTGGAGCGGGAGCGTATGACCGCTGCCGTCGCGCGCGAGGCCGTGCGGCGTCTGAACTTCGGCTGGCTCACGCTCGACGGCGAAGGGCGCGTACTCGACGCAGATGCGCAGGGTTCCCGCATGTTGCAGGCGGGCGATCGCATCGCGCGGGCGAAGGACGGCAGGCTAACCGCCCGCGACACGGCGCTGCGCCGCCAACTGCTTGCTGCGGTGCGAGAACTGGCGATCGATCCACAGGCGCGGCCGCGTGCGATCGTGCTGTCGCATGAGCCGTGGCTCGACCTGCTGCTGGTGCCTTCGGGCCAGCGGATGGGGACGACACAAGCTGCGCCGGCGATCGTGTGCTACCTGCATGCCGACAACTGGTCGTCCGCCGATCGCTGCGAGCAGCTAGCCCAGCTTTTCGATCTTGCGCCCAGCGAGGCGCGGCTGGCGCTGGCCTTGAGCCGAGGCATGTCGATCAGCGAGGCCGCGCCGGAGCTGGGGCTGACGGTGGAATCGGCGCGCACCTATTCCAAGCGGATCTACGCCAAGACCGGCGCGCGGGGGCAGGCGGACCTCGTGCGGTTCATCCATCGTTCGGTTCTGGTGATCGCGTGATCGGATACATCATTACGGGCCCGCCTGAGCGATTATAACAGGTGTTCAGCATTTTTCGTTGACTGTACGCCCGGCGGGCTTCAGCCAATGCATACGAAACGAATGGGAGAATGCCGCCGATGACCAAGCTCCTTGCAGGAAAAGTCGCGCTCGTGACCGGGGCATCGTCCGGCATCGGCGAAGCGGCGGCGCTTTGCCTGGCAGAGGCAGGTGCGGCCGTCGCCATGTCGGCCCGGCGGGCTGAGCGGCTCTCCGGCCTCGTCGCCAGGATCGAGGCGGACGGCGGTACGGCGCTGGCCATCCCGGGCGACATGACGGTGGAGGACGATGCCCGCCGCGCGGTGGCCGAAACCGTCGAGAAGCTGGGCCGAATCGACATCCTGATCAACTCGGCCGGGATCATGGAAGCCGGGGGAATCGAGAATTGCGATACCGCGATCTACCGCCGGGTCATCGACATCAATCTGATGGGGACCGTCTACACCTGCACTGCCGCCGTGCCCCACATGCTGGAACAGGGTGGCGGTGACATCATCACCATTTCATCGCTCGCGGGCCGTAAGGGCGGTCCGATGACGAGCGCTTATTCCGCCAGCAAGCACGCGGTGAACTTCATGACCGATGCGATGCGGCAGGAACTGGGCGGCCGCAACGTGCGCGTCACCACGCTGATGCCCGGCGCGACCGAGACCGAGGTGGGCGACAACATCTCCGATCCAAACTGGCGCGCCGCGATCCAGGCGCACGTCGCCAAGGAAGGCGCGGTGAAGCCGAGGGACATCGGCGAGGCCATCGTCTTCATCGTGGCGATGCCGCGTCGCACGAACATCTCGGAAATAACGATCCGGCCGACGATCGACACGTCGGCCTGAAGGGAGAGGGAAGATGGCCGGAAGGCTTCAGGACAAGATCTGCATCATTACCGGCGCCGGGTCCGGGATGGGGCGCGCGATGGCGCGGCTGTTCCATGCGGAAGGGGCGAAGCTGCTGCTCGCCGACATCTCGGGCAAGGAGGACGAAGTGGCTGCCGATCTCGGCGGCGAGGTCGTATCGATCCATTGCGACGTCTCCAGCGAGGCGCAAGTCAAGACGATGATCACAAGGGCCGAGGAGAGCTTCGGCAGGCTCGACGTACTGTGCAACAACGCCGGTTTCGGCGGCGGGATGGCGCCGCTCCACACCCAGACGACCGAGCTGTGGGACAAGGTGCACGCCACCAACATCCGGGGCGTGTTCCTCGGCATGAAGTACGGCATCGAGTCCATGCTGAAGACCGGCGGCGGAGCGATCGTCAACACCAGTTCGGCTTCGGCGGTGATCGGGTGGAAGCACCACAGCGTCTACAGTTCCGCCAAGGCGGGCGTGCACCAGCTAACCAAGGTCGCGGCACTGGACTATTCGGACAGCAACATCCGCGTGAACGCGGTGGCGCCGGGGACGATGTGGACGGGGCTGGTCGAGGCATCGAAGACGCATGATGCGCCGCCAGAGGGTTTTCCGACGCTCGCCGGGATACCGATGGGGCGCTGGGGCCGCGCAGAGGATATCGCATTGGCCGCGCTGTTCCTCGCCAGCGACGAGGCGGCCTACATCACCGGGGTGATCCTGCCGGTGGACGGCGGCTATTCGATCGGATTTTCCGGCATGGGGGCGGAGCGGCCCGGGATCGTCAGTGGCAACAGCGACGGGTAGCTGGGCGCCGACCTAAAGCCAGGGCGCCACCGGTATGTCCGTCAGCGAGGGATCGGCCCACAGATACTCGGTGAAATGGCCGATCCTCCTGCGCGTATCGACGTAGCAGAAGCACAGCTTTGCTTCGTCGGACGGCTTGGCCGGGAACTGCAAGGCAAGCGCGTCCCCGCTGGCGCGCGCGTCCTGCAGCAGGGCCTGCCATTCAGCGTAAGGCCCCGGCACCGCGATCCCTATGTGGTGGAAGGCGAGGACCTGCGCCGACAAGTCCGCCGCGTCCGTGTAGATTTCGGTGATGCCCGAGATCGGCTCGATGATCTCGAACTGGCGCAGGCCGCCGGGGTCGCCGATATTGGCGATCGCTGACTTCACGCCCAGCCTGCGCGTTTCGCCGTAGGAGAGGACCTCGATCTCGGATTCGCTGCGGCGCAGGCCGGTGATGCCCAGTTGCGTCTCGGCGTGCACGATCGCCGCGTCCATGTCGCGCGTGGCGTAGCTCATCTGGATGAGCCGCCCGTAGCGCCTGCCGATATGCGTCATGGCGACGCCTCTCCCTGTTCTCATCGTCCCGGCGGTGATGACCGGCGGCCTTGGCGATTGCAAGATAGTGTCCGCTTCTTCAAAATTCCCACAAGGCGGCAAGGCCGCGCTGAGGAGAGGCAAAACCCATGGATTTGAGCGAAGCAGGACACGCGTTCGTCACCGGCGGCGCAAGCGGCATCGGCCTGGGTATCGTCGATGCGATGGTCCGCAAGGGGCTCAAGGTGACGATCGCCGACATCGATGCCGAGCGTCTCGCCGCAGTGCTGGCCGATCGCGGTGGGGCCGTTCGCGGCGTCGTCCTCGACACCCGCGATCGTGAGGGCTGGGCGCGCGCGAAGGCCGAGGCGGAAGGTGTCTTCGGCCCGGTCGATGTGCTGGTCAACAACGCCGGCATCGCTCCCAACGGCCGCGAATTCGCGGACATGGACCCGGCCAGCTTCGACCGCATCGTGGCGATCAACCTCACCGGCATTGCCAACGGCGTCTTCACCTTCGCCGCCGATATGCGGGCAAGGGGCAAGGGGCACGTGGTCAATACCTCCTCGCAGGCCGGTCTCACCGCGAGCGTGCCGGGCGTCGGGGCCTATGCGGTCGCCAAGTTCGGGGTAACTGCGCTCACGGAGGCGTTGAGGCAGGAGATGGCTCCTCATGGCGTGGGTGTGTCGCTGCTTTGTCCGGGTTATGTTGCCACGAACCTGGCCGAGAACACCCGCAAGGTCGGAGGCGAAATCCGCCAGTATGCGGGCGCCATGCCGCCCTCCGGCGTGACGGCCGAACATATCGCCATGATGGTGCTGGCGGGCATCGAGGCCGACGAACCGTGCATCGTCACCCATGCCCGCGTCTGGCGCAGCGTGGAACCGCGTTTCACGGCGATCCGCGCGGCCTGCGAACGCCGCGACGCAGTGCAGGGCGCCGCTGCATGACCGAGGAACGGTTCGCCCGGATCGAGGCGCAGATCGCCATCGCCGACCTCGTCCACGGCTACGCGCGGGCCGTGCGGCGCGAAGCCTATGAGAGCATCCCCGCTCTTTTCGCCCCGACCGGGACCTTCGAAGTCCGATCCGGCGCGCCCGATCGCACCGAATATGCCGTGCGCCAGCGGTTCGAGACACCCGAGGCGCTGGCCGCCTTCCTCCTCGAAGGGAAGGGCCGGCCGCATCCCGTGCCGCTGATCCATAATCTGATGGTCGAGGTCGCCGGAGACACCGCGCGGGCCAACGCCATGATGGTGGCGCCGATCACCGGCACCAACAAGCAGGTGACCGGCGAATATCACGACAGCTTCGTGCGGCTGGACGGCTGCTGGCTCTTCGCCGCGCGCATCTACACCATCTTCGCGGCCTGACGCGCATTGCATGACGCCTGCACGGCGCGTAGCAGGCGTGCATGATCGCGCACGTCGAACCCTTCCACGCCACGACCATCGGCCGTCTTGCCTACGAACTCGCCGCCGAGGGGCGCGACGTGATCCACATGGAATACGGCCAGCCCTCCACGGGCGCTCCGGCCGCGGCCATTGCCGCGGCCCATACGGTGCTCGATGCCGAGGCCGGTGGCTACTGGGAGAGCCCGGCGCTGCGCGAACGGATCGCGCGGCACTACGCCGAGGCTTATGGCGTAGTGGTCACGCCCGAGCAGGTATTCCTGACCTGCGGTGCCTCGCCTGCCTTCGTGCTGGCGCTGTCCTGCTGCTTCCGCCCCGGTGCGCGAGTGGCGCTGGCCCGGCCGGGATACGTCGCTTACCGCAATGCCATGCGCACGCTCTATATCGAGCCGGTCGAGCTGCCCTGCGGCCCGGCCGAGCGCTACCAGGTCACCGCCGCCGCCCTTGACGCGCTCGATCCGGTGCCCGAGGGGCTGATCCTTGCCAGTCCGGCCAACCCCACCGGCACCGTCATCGCGCCGGAGGAACTCGCGGCCATCGCGCAGGTCTGCGCGCGCAAGGGCATCACTGTGATCTCCGACGAGATCTATCACGGCCTGACGTACGGCATGACGGCCGACTCCCTGCTCCAGCACGTGCCCGAGGCACTGGTGGTGAACAGCTTTTCCAAGTGGTTCTCGATGGCCGGCTGGCGGCTGGGCTGGCTGGTGGTTCCTTCGCGTCTGATCGAGGCTGCGCGCGCACGGATCGCCAACCTGTTCCTGACCCCGCCGGTGCTGGCGCAGCACGCGGGGCTGGTCGCCTTCGACTGCACCGAGGAACTGGAGGGGCACCACGCCAATTACGCGCGCAATCGCGAACTGCTGCTGGCCGCGCTCCCCCGTCTCGGCCTGCAGCGCATCGCGCCGCCGGACGGGGCGTTCTACATCTGGGCCGACATCGGCCACCTGACCAACGACAGCTTCGCCTTCTGCCGCCAGCTCCTTGCCGACACCGGCGTCGCCACCGCGCCGGGCATCGACTTCGACCCGGTCGATGGCAACCGTTTCATCCGCCTCAGCTTCGCCGTCTCCACGCTGGAGATCGAGGATGCGATCGAGCGCATGGTGCCTTGGTTCGCTGCGCGCGGGAACACTGTCGGCGTTTGACATTGGTTTGCTGATACGATCCTGCATGGCTCATAGTCGAGAGAAGGGCAGTATGATCGTCACCGGCCGCGGCCTGCGCGCGCGGGGGCGAATCACTTTGCGAGCAAGCCTGCGAGACTGCCGATAGAGTGCGGCAAAGGCTGCACGAGGTCGATGGAGTGCGATTCGCGATGGCGCCGATGCCCGGCATGGCGGCATTTTTCGGAGTGATGGATTCTGTGCCGGTACCACAGTCCGGTGACCGGCCGACCACGTGCCCGCGCCCATGCTTCGCGCAGATACGGATGCTCACCCGGGCAGCCGTCATGCGCACGATTTCAGAAAGTCATGTGATCTGCACCTGGACAATATCGGGACGCGACATGGAGTTACTGCCCCAACGCTCGCAAGGACGGGTGCGGGGCGTCGATACCGGACACGATCTGGGCCCCGCCGAACCGGCCCGGTTCGCGGATAAAATTGCCGCGACAACCCGTCCCTAGCGGCGGTTTGCCTAAGGAAATTTCCGCAAGGGGTCTGCGCAGCCGTGAATACACGGGTGTTTCACCTAGCCTCTATAAGATGTAACAAGGCGGGACAGCGAATCCGGGCTACAGGGAACTGCGTATTGACGCTGGGCCAGGTCTGGGGACTGTGGCGCACCCTTCGGACGCGAAAGACAACGATAAGGCAATGGCAAGTACTTCGAACAGTGTCGGCAGCGATCGCGTTCATGCGCGCCGTCTGCGTGACTTCCTCCACGATTGCGCGGGCAGTGCCGCCTGCGAGGAGATCGACCGTATTCGCGAAGCGCTACACCTGCTGAGCGGCAGTGGCGTCGACGGAGCCGTACCGCTCGACCGCGTACGCATCAACGCCATGCTGGACTGCGGCGCGGGGATGAGCGCCGTGCTGGAGATCATCGGTCCGGACATGCCGTTCATGCTTTCGCGGGGCGGTCACGATACTTGTCTTGCGACCGTGGTGCCTCCGGGCGGCTCCGAGGAAGCTATCGCGGAAGGTTCGACGCTCGCGCTCGCTATGCTGGCGGGCCATGTCGCGGCGGTGCTGGCGAAGGGTGAACGCGGCGCTCATGCCGCAGATGTTCCGCTGGCCTCGGCCTCCATCCGACTGCACTGACACCGCCGGCCCCAAACGATCCCGCGACAGGCCCGGTCGGGAGGGGAATACGACCGGGCCCGCATCGTCGTCCGGAGATCAGGCGACTGCGGATCAGGCGTCGGCGCCTTGGCAACGGGTGGCGCCGACAGCTTTGATGTACCGCGATCGTGGCTAACGGCTCGTTCACGCACGCCTAGGGACATTGCCGGATTGGCGTCAGTTCACGAGGGATGCCTCGATCGCGATGCGGCTCGCGACGGACGTGTGATTGGCGCCCAGCTTGTTGAGCATGTTGGCGCGGTGGGTTTCAACCGTTCGCGGGCTGATCGAGAGTCTTTCTCCTATCAGGCGGTTGGACAGGCCGCTGGCGACGCTGCCCAGCACTTCGCGTTCCCGCCGGGTCAGGCGATGTAGTCGATCGCGCCATCGAGGATGGCCTGGACGATGCGCTGCGCGCCGGACTCCTCGAAGAAAGCGATGTTCGGAAACCATTCGCCGTGGCTGGCCATGCTTTCGATCAGATCGTCGATCGCGCCCGCCTGGTCGTGGATCTCCGGATTGGCGGCGATCGGGTCTTCTGGGCCGGCCATGGCGGCGAGGATCATCGCCAGCGACGTCTCGTTGACGGGGGCGGCGTAAGTGACGGAGGTGTGGCTCGCGCCTTCGCGCACTATCCCCGGCATGTTCCCACGCGAAAGGCTGACGCGGCGGCGGCGCGGTTTCCCGGGTGTGTGATCGGCCGCATCGCGAAAATCGATTGCAGCGGTGTCGAAAAGAGAGGCGGCAATGGCGCTCGCGCGCTGCATCACCGGGCCGTGTAGGCGGAGCTTGTCGTGGATGCTCGGCAATCCGGTCATATCGCGCTCCTTCTAGAATTAACCGTGTTCTGAAGGTGCTTATGAGGAGCGGACGGCAAAGAGAGCGGTAATTTAGGGGGGGGGAGATGTGCTTAATAATTGCCGTCAGAAGGACGATCTAAATGGGCCGTCGTCCCGGACT
>NZ_BAAILP010000085.1:0-3646 GCF_054589055.1 Novosphingobium sp. 11B
AAAGCAATCCAGGGCCGTGTAGTGCTGCCCTGGATTGCTTTGCTGCGCTCGCAATGACGAGGTAAGGGGGGGGCTGAATTCGCCCGGGCGATGAGCCGCATCTCGTCAATCTAGATAGTGCGTACTATCAAATCGGCAGGGAGAGCCTGCCATGCACATCGAACCTGCCATCGTGCCCTATCTCGCCGACCTCGAAGGGGCGGTCGCGAACCTTGCGGATACCTGGCGGCCTGACGATCCGGCCTACCGTGCCGACGTCTACCGCCAGACCATGGCGAGCCTGTCCTATTCCTACTTCATGTACTTCCACGCCGATGCCGAACACCCGGACTGGGCGCCGCTGTGGAACCCGGTCTACACGCTCCAGCCCAACCCGGACGACATCTACACGCAGTCGCCGATCCGGGGCGACCTGACCTACCGCGTTTCCGGCAACCGGGGGACATGCCGCATCCTCTCGTTCACCACGCAGGCCGCGCTGTCGGGCACGGTGGACGCCATGCCGCGCCCCAATGGCCACAACGAGTGCGACACCAACGACCTCGGCATCGCTCTGGGCGAGGACTTCTCCATCGTGTTCAGCGCCGAGCGGCCCGCCGGATACGAGGGTCACTGGGCACCGATCGACCGCTCCGCGCGCGGCATGTTCACCCGCTTTCGCATGTACGACTGGGAGCGCGAGGTGGACCCGGTGCTGTCGATCGAATGCCTCGACCCGGTGCCGCCCAAACCGCGCCTCGCGCCCGAGGAAATCCTGCGCCGCATCGGCGAGATGGCGAAGCTGCCGCGCCGCAAGACCGACCTCTACTACCCCATGCAGAACGGGGTGAAGGAGCGTGTCGGCTTCAACGTGTTCGAGCCGGTGCGCTATCCCGGCGCGCTGGTGAAGCAGACCTACTGGCCCGCCTGCTTCCAGCTGGAAGACGACGAGGCGCTGATCATCGAGACCGAGATTCCCGCCCGCGCGCCCTACTGGAACGTGCAGCTCAACGACCCGTACTTCAACGCGCTGGAATATGTGTACCGCCTCAGCAGCACGAATGGCGCGATGGCGCGGCTGTCGAGCGACGGGAAGTTCCGCGCCGTCATCGCGCTGACCGATCCGGGGGTGCCCAACTGGCTCGACCCCGCAGGCTACAACGAAGGCGGCATCTACGGTCGCTGGTACGATTGCGACAGCGAGCCGGTGCCCACGATCACCCGCGTCAGGCTGGCGGACCTGCGCTCCCATTTGCCCGAGGACACGCCCGTGGTCACCCCGGCCGAGCGCTCCGAGGAGATCCGCCGCCGCGTCGCCGCGTGCCAGCGGCGGCGGCGCTGGTGAGAGGCTGAGCGATGGACCTCGGCTACGATCCGCCCGAAACCTTCCGCCATGCGCTCGGCCAGTTGCACGATACCGTCATCGCCGAGACCGGCAGTGACGATTTCGGTCCGGCCGACTACCTGCCGGGCCTCACCGTGCTGTTGCAGTCGATGGACTACGACCCGCGCTTTTCCGAACAGGGCAGGCGCGCGGCATGGGGCATGGTCGTCGGCGTGCTGCGCGGGCGGGCGCAGGCCGTGGTGGCGATGAAGGCGAACCCCGGCTTCGATGCGGCCCCGGTGCTGTCGCCGGTGGTCATCACCGGGGTGCCGCGCACAGGGACGACGGCTCTGCACCGGCTGCTCGCGGTCGATCCGCGCTTTCAGGGGCTGCAGACGTGGCTGCTCGACAGTCCGATGCCGCGCCCGCCGATGGCGCGCTGGGCGGAGTATCCGCAGTATCGCAAGACCCTCGCCGGGCTGGATGCGCAGTATACGGCGCTCCCCGATGCCAGAGCCGCGCATTTCCGCGCCGCCGAGGAAGTCCACGAATGCTGCATGCTGCTGCGGCAGTCGTTCGTCTCGAACTTGTGGTCGTGCGGCTGGTCGGCGGCGACTTACGATGCGTGGTGGCAGTGCCAGAGCGAGGCGGCGGCCTATTCCCACTTCGCGCGGTGCGTCCGGCTGATCGGCATGAATGATCCCGACAAGCGCTGGCTGCTCAAGAACCCCGGCCATATCGCGCACCTCGACTTGCTGCTGGCGGTGTTCCCCGACGCCCGCGTGATCCAGACTCACCGCGATCCGGGCAAGGCGGTGCCGAGCCTCGTCTCGCTGCTGATGAACATGAACGGGCTGATGGAGCCCGACCGCAATCAGCAGCGCGCGGAAAACCTGCTGCGCCGCGAAGTCGCCAAGTGGGCCAATGCGGTGGAGAAGTGCGAGGCGGTGCGCGCGCGGTATCCGGGTCAGGTGCTCGATGTGGTCCACGCCGATTTCCACGCCCGCCCGATGGAGACGGTGGAGGCGATCTATCGCTTCATCGGCATGGACATTCCCGAGGAAACCCGAGCCGCGTTGCAGCGCCGGATCGAGGAGAAGCCCGAACTCAGCCACGGCGTCCACCGCTATTCCATCACCGACTACGGTATGACCGCCGATGAGGCGCGCGAGCCTTTCCGCGCTTACATAGAGCGCTACGACCTGCTGGAGACGCGGGCATGAAGGCGGCGATCTATCCCGGCAGCGGCCAGCCGATCGTGATCGAGACGATCGCCGACCCAAAGCCCGGCCCCGGCGACCTGCTGATCCGCGTGGACCGCTGCGGCATCTGCGGCACCGACCTTGCCATGACCAGGGGCGGCGCGTGGGACTTCGGCGCCGGTGTCCAGTTCGGGCACGAGTTCGCCGGAACCGTGGTCGAGGTCGGCCGCGGGGTCGAGGGCTGGAAGGTCGGCGATCCGCTGGCGGTGCTGCCCTCGGTCGCCTGCGGGGAGTGCGAGACCTGCCGTGCCCATGGCAACAATGTGCTGTGCCGCGAGAGCCCCGCGCGGGCCTCGGTCGGCTTCGCGCAATACGCCCGGATATCGGCTAGCGTCGCCACTCCGCTGCCGAAGACGCTTTCCATGGCTGACGGGGCGCTGATCGAACCCTTGGCGATCAGCCTTTACGGCACGCAGATGGCGCGAATCCGGCCGGGCGAGCGGGTGCTGGTGCTCGGCGGCGGGACGGTGGCGCTCTATGCGATCTGGTGGGCGCGGCGGCTGGGAGCGGGGCGGGTGACCGCGATGTCGCGCTCGTCGCGGCGGCGGGACTTGTGCCTGCAGATGGGGGCGGACGCCTTCGTGGCCTTCGGGGACAACGAGGCGGGCGAAGTCGTCGAGGCGCTGGGCGGTGCACCGCAGGTGGTGCTGGAAGGCGTGGGCGCGCCGGGGATGCTTGGCCGCGCGGTCCAGCACGCTGCGCCGTTCGGGCGGATCGTCAGCCTGGGGTTCTGCACCGCGCCCGACCCGGTGATCCCGGCGATCGCGAGCTACAAGTGCGTGTCGATGCACTTCGCGGTCGGCTATTCCATGCGGGAGTTTCTTTTCATCGCCGACCTTCTGGGACGCGGCCATGTCCATGCCGATCCCAAGGCGATCGTCACCGACACCATCGCCTTGGAGCAGTTGCCTGCGATGTTCGAGACCCTGCGCGGCCCGAATGCGGAAACCAAGGTCCACGTGCGCTGCGATTAGGTCGTCGTCCCGGACTTGATCCGGGACCGCTGGCTGTCTTTAGGTAAGAGCTAGCTGCGCGCGCCCGCGAGGTGGGCTGTTCATGGTCAGCGGTCCCGGATCAAGTC